>CAYTRP010000167.1:4439-7578 GCA_964440195.1 uncultured Candidatus Sumerlaeota bacterium | reverse complement strand
CGGGAAGGCGGGTGATGGCGCGCGTGCCGGAGATGAGGCGCGCGCCCTTCTGGTCATTCGTGAATGCGGCCCACACGCCTGCATAGGCGGGAACCGTTTCCATGTAAGCATCCGCCGCGGCCACAGTCGCGTAACTGTTGGCCGCGGCGTCCCCAGGAGTTGCGTTCACGACGATGGGCATGGCTGGACTCTCTGCGTTCGACGAAGTACTAATTTCCTACTGATTCGTGTCGAATTAGTAGATGGCGGTCGACCTGACGGCCGACCGCTTCACTCCACCACCGTAATCCCCAGCGCCGTCGCGATCTCCCGCAATGCATTCAGCGCCGGCAGCAACGCCGTACCCACCGCCACCGGGTTCCCGCCCCCAATCGCCACCGTCGCGGCCGCCTCAAAGCTCCCGAAGATCGCACCGCGCCACGCCTGCTTCTGCGCCATGTCCTGATTCACCGCCGCCTCGTGATCCGCAATCGCCTGGTGACGCTGGTGGATGATCGCCGCCAGATCCGCAGGCGCCTTCCCCGCCGACGTCATCACCGGATACTGCCCCTGCAACTGCCGGATCTCCGCGATCAACGCCGCGTCATGCGCCGCGTCCTCCTCCGCCTGGGACAGAACCGTCCCGTACAGATCCGTCGTAATGCCCTTCAGCGCCTCGCCCGTGATGATCCCATTCTCGGCCTTCGCCTCGATGGCCGAAACCACATGTTCAATCGTCAACTTGTGCATGATCTCTCAACCTCTCTTGGTCGTGGTGTCAGGGAATGACCGGCGTGGCCGGTTCCGGTGTCGGCATCGGCGCGGGTTCAGGTTGGTGATGCTCCAGCGCCTTCTCCCGCTCCGCTAGTTCGCGCTCCTTCCCCTCCAGCGCCTTCCGGGCCTCCTCCGCCTTCTTCTCCTGCTCGCGCCTGGCCTGCTCTGCCTGATGCTGCGCATAGATGCGCCCACCCAAATCAAAGCCCTGGCTGATCGTCTCACCCCAGAACGCATTCGAGGCCCGCCGCGCCTTCTCCTGCATCTCGAAGACCGTCTTCGCATCGTCCGCATATTCGTACCCTGCCGCGCGCCTCGACTCGATCACCGCACGGTCGATCTCCTCCACCGCATCGATGGCCCCATGCGCCCTCGTGTGCAGCACCGCAGCGTCCCACGCCTCCGTCGCCGCCAGCTCCGGATTACGCAGGCGTTTCACCCGCTCCATCACCTTCCCCGTGACCTCGTCCGTCTTCGCCCGCTTCAGATTCGCGTGCTCGCCGAGATGGAAAAGCGCGATGTCCGCCAGCACGTCCGTATTGTCCGACGCTCCACGCGACCGCGACTCTGCATAGATTCCTTCCTGCAGCCCCGCTTTCGGCGTAAACGCACACCCCGATCCCATCAGGACGAGCCCCACTACAAGTGCAGCTGCCCCCACCAACCCCCAGACGTTCATGTTTCCAGCCGTTCGTTCAGACATGCCACTTCCTCCTTCAATCAGATTCATCGCGACCGGTTGTCCGGCAGCTTCATTTCCGGGTTGAGATGACCAAGCACCTGCTGCCAGAGCCGAAACTCCGACACCGTGACAAAGCCCGCCGACTGCGCTTCCAATCGCGTGTTGAGTTCGGTCAGCTTATCGTTTGTCAACTTGGCGTGTGCCTCGAGGCGCTCAAACCGCAGTGCGTCCTCGGTGTCGCGCTTCTGCGCCTCGGGACCGATGAGTCCGAAGTACGCAAGGACTCCCACGACCAATAGCCATGTTGGTGCATTGTCCACCGTCAGCACGCCGCCGATGGGTTTAGAACCGTTCTTTCCGTTCGTGGTGTCTGTTTTCGACTCAGGCATCACGGGCTCCTTGTCTGTGGTGTAGTTGTCCTGTGCCATGATGCACCTCTATCGCGAGCGGATCAGGAGCGGGAAGAGCTCATCGGCCTCGGCGTCGGCGAGGGCGATGCCGACGGTGTTCATGCCGGAGAAGCATGTTGCGATTGTGACCTGGCCCGTTCCCACAATACCTGTCCCGTCCCCGAATGCCTTCGCTTTGATTAGTTGGCTGGCCAGCGGGTGCGCGTTGACAAAGGCGACGACCTCGGCGGCCGTGGAAATCGGGTCGCCCTGGCTGTCACCCGCGAGGCCGACGCGGACCGCTCCGTGTGAGGCCATTGTGATGCTCAATGGCAAGTCGACGCTGTTCACTTGTAGACTGATTGCCGATGCCATTGTGGCATAGCCAGCCCGCCGGAGGAACCAACGCACCCCTGAGGAGCCGAAGCCGGAATGTCCGAATGCGTGGACGGCCTCGAAGAGGCGCCCCTCAGGCTGGGAGGCACAAACACTGTCGAGCTTCTTGATTGTTCCCCCTGCGAGGGCGGTGGCGACACCGGAGGTCTGCACCTTGATCGTCGCCCCTTGCGCCCCCGACTCCATCGCGATGCCAATGAATCCCAAGGCCCCAAACCACATCGGGACGTAGCTCTGCGGGGTGAACATGTTGAAGTAGGTGTCGGGAAGAACCGCCGAGACGCTCCCGGGCGTCGGGCCTGGGATGACTGGCTGACCCGCGAGGATTCCGCCTGCGTCGGCGACGACAGCCTCAAAGCCCCCCGATCCACCCACCGGCGCCGGCGGCCCATCCCCGACAAAGACAGGTCGGCCGCCAGCCTTGTCGTAATGAAATCGCCCCGGAGCGAGTTCCGTATCCTGGATTTTGCCAACGCCGAATCCAGCCGCCGTGCGTGCGGCGGACACCGCCGCGCTGTCGGTCGTGAATGCAACGCCCTTGTCGAAGATCAGATCATCGAAGCCGGGAAGCAGGGCGCCGTCTTCCTTTGCTCGTGCGTCAATGCGATACCAGGGCATGGGAGGCGCTCCTTGGGTCGGTCGAGTCTTGGGCTACCTGCGGCCGCGCGCCGTGGCAGGCCGCTTCTCAGCGCCGCTGTCATTGTCTCCGCCCGGCTGCTGGTCGCCTTCGGGATCCCTTGATTCCTGCTCGCCGGTATCGCCTTCGGATGGCGGCTTCGGCTGCTCTTCGGACTTGGGCTCGGGATCTGGTTCCGGCTCGGGATCGGGCAGACGTGTCAGTTCCCAGCCCTGCGCGCGTGCGTAGGTGACCTGGTCGGGGCGGTCCGTCTCTGCTTCGCCATTGTCTTCGTCAATGGCG
>CAYTRP010000167.1:3278-4429 GCA_964440195.1 uncultured Candidatus Sumerlaeota bacterium | reverse complement strand
CGAAGACAATGCCGGAGAACTTGTGCGGGCCGTTGTTCTTCACCGGCGCCTTGATGCGGTATCGTGCCATGGGATGATCTCCCCGGAAAGTGGCGAGGGCCGGATCGCTCCGGCCCTTCCTGTCGAGGGTTCGCTTAGGCCGCGGCGTGGGTGCCGAGGCGCGTGATGCGCGCGGTGAAGTCGAGCGAGATGCTCGTGCCGTCGGTCACGACGACAAGCTTCACCTTCGGCCACGTCTGGTTGTACTTCACCGTCGAGAACAGAAGGTCGATGTCCTTCTGGCCCGTGGCAGTGGCCGCCGTGTTCACGGTGTTGGCCGCCAGACCAAGGCGAAGCGCCGCCAGCTCGCACTGTGCGTTGCCGGCCGCGTTCACACCAACCACGGCGATGTGCGCGTGGGCGTCGGCGTGGAACGTTGCCGCGAGGTTCTCGATGATGACGCGGCCCATGACCTGGCCGGGGCCGAGATCAATCGCCGCGCTCTCATAGTCCGGAGACGCATAGTCGCCGCCCACGGAAGTGATCGCCGCGGCGTCCGCGTCACGCAGGACGAGCTCGGCGTCGTAGAGGTCGTACTTGCGGGGAGCCATCCCCGTTGCAATGTCCGACATGAGTGTTCTCCTTCAGGGTGATGTCGGTGCGGGTTCAGGGTTCAGAGGAAACAGCCCACCATTAGGCGGCGGGCTGCTTGATTCCCCACAGACGGGCGACGCCCTTGCCGTTGAAGATCACGGGCGAGACACGCCACTCGATGAGCGTGCGGGATTTGGTGGGCTCGCTGTCGACGATGCCGATGTCGTTGATGATCATGCCGCGCTTGGACTGCAGCATGGCCACGTACTCATCGACGCCGAACTTGACGGCGTAGATCGACGCGCAGGTGGCGGTGGAGCCACCGGGACCGACTTCGTTGAAGCCCAGGATCGGCGCACCGGCTTCGTCGGTCTCGATGATGCCGATGGGGACGCCGGCGTAAGCCTGGAGCTGGCGGCCGAACTGGTCGTTGACCACCTCCATGGCCTGGCCCGCCGCACGAACCAGCGCGGAAACCTTTCGGCGCAGGCGCTTGTTCATGAACAGGAAGTCGGCGCCATCGACCGCGTCGAGCAGCTCGTCGAGCTTGTCGAGCGTGAGGTCATCGCCGCCGTCAG
>CAYTRP010000167.1:0-3268 GCA_964440195.1 uncultured Candidatus Sumerlaeota bacterium | reverse complement strand
ATGACCTCACGCTCGACAAGCTCGACGAGCTGCTCGACGCGGTCGATGGCGCCGTCGGCCGCACCGGTGTCCTTCACCGGGATGAGCTGCGAACTTCCCGAGGGAATGCGCACCTGCAGGCCATCGTACTGGCGGCCATCAACGCTGGAGTCGCCCTTGAAGAACATCTTCGTGGCGTAGCGGGAGAGCGCCTTCACCTTGCGCGCGGTCTGCGAGGAACGCAGGTCGCCGGGCGTGCGGCCGGAGAAATCCTCCAGCGCATCGTCGACATCGACCATGCCACCGACGATCTTCAGGCTCTCGATCTGCGGGTTCACGACACCAGTGGAGGGCGTGTAGCCCTCGTTGATGCCGCGGAAGGCGACGCCGGGAAGCGAGCCCTCCAGGTTGTAGGGATACGCGCCCGACTGAATCGTCATGATCGGAATCGACGCCATGACGGGCGACGTGCGTGCGAAGATCTCGATGATCGAGCTCGCGATGGGATCCTGTGTTTGCTTGGCGGCTTCCGCCAGTGTGAGCGGCATTTCGACAGACCTCCGGTTGTCGGTTTGGTTCGAGGAAGACGGTCCTCGTGGCCTTCACCGACTTCTGCGGCCCTTGCGGCCCGCCCGGCTGTCGTCGCCGTACACCGATCATTCGGATGCTCAGGAATCCCCGGCTGATCGTCGGCCGGTCTTGCCCGTCACGCGACGGTCAGGCCGTCGCCTTCACGCCCCCGTTCATCGCGACACGCAGTCGCTCTTCGGGAGGCAGCTTGCTCAAGTCTGGCCCGCCGTTTCCACCGCCAGGCGTGCTGGGCGACGTGCGCGCGAAACCGCCCTTGGACTTCGACGCGACGAGGTGCGGCTTCTTCTCCGCGAGGATCTCGGTGGCCTTCTCCGCATCGAGATTCTTGACGACCTTCTTCTCCCCTTCCGTCACTTCCAGCGGGAACGCGTACTTCCAATTGCCGGTGGGCTTGCCGTCGTCGCCGGTCTCCTGTTCCCAAACGGCGACGGCCTTCAGGTTGAGCACCGCGTCGGCGGGATCGACGAAGCCGTGCTTGGAAGCCGCCTGCACGAGATCGGTTTCGATGCGCAGCGACTTGAATCGATCCTCCCACTCGGCGGCAGCCTTCCTGTGCTTCTCGACTTCGGCCTCGGCCTCGGCACGCGCCCGCTGCACCTGCTTGGCCGCGGCCTGGTCCTTGGAAAGGTTCTCTTCCTCCAGGTGCGCGATCTTCTTGCGCAGCTCCTCGGCCTCCTGGGGCGAGGATGCCGACTTGAGCTGCTTCTCGTAAGACTCGATGAGGTCCTGGCGCTGCTTGTCGAACTTTTCGCGCTCGCTCTTGAGCTTCGCGGTCAGGGTGGCTTCGAGCTTCTCCTGCGAGACAACACCCTCCAGCTTGATCTTCTTACCGCTGGAATCGACCAGCGGTTCGCCGTCATCACCGATGATGTGACCGTCTTCGCCGAGCTTGAATGGCATGTGGTGCGCCTCCGTTTGCGCCGTGCGTTCTGACTCCGATGCGATGAATCCCTCGGAACCCGATCAAGCTCTTTTCGCCATTTTGTGACACGATGGCACGAAACTACCTCCCTGCAGAAACACGACTCCCCTCCCGGCCGTCACTGCACCGGGAGGGGAGTCGCGTTGGGAGGGAGGAGCAGAAGATATTCAGCCGGCCGCTTCCTTCTGTGCCGCGTCGATTGCCGCCGTCAGGTCAGCCAGGTACTTCTCCGGGCTCGTCGTGTCGGGTATTTGAAGCGACGCCTCCAGCTCACCGATGACCTCGCAAACGGCCATCGGCAGGTCGGGGAATATTACCCGGAAGATGTCGCGCTCGATCGGCGAAACGACCGCGTAGGTTCCCGAGCGGTACCGGTTTGTCTGCCAGATCAGTGCGCGGCCAATGATCGCAACGAGGCGAACGTGCACGGGTGGATGCGATATCCAGGCAATGGTGGCAGTTTCGAAGCCGTCATAGACGGCCGGAGCCTGAGTCAGCCGCAGGTGCCAGGTGGAAGTGGTCGCCATCAGGCCACCTCCGCCGCTGACTGCTCCATGTCGCGTTGGATGTCGCCCCACGGGTTGGTGCGCTCGACGCGGCCGTCGGCGTCGAGCATCTCGATCTCGGTCTTGCACCCGCGCTTGCTGCGGCGCGCGCAGATGCGAAGGGCGGTGAAGTACGTCTGGCAGGAGATCGGTCCCTCGACCTCCATCACGATGTGCCCGTCCGAAAGGACGCGCAGTGCCACTGCATCCCGGTATTTCATCGGAAGCTCCTTGTCCTGGTTGTTTGTGTAAGGGGGTGAAGGGTTGCGGCGCGGGAAGCCGTGATCCCGCGCCGCGGTCCAGCGGTCAGTGAAGACTCAGTTCAGGGCGATGGCCTCGACCTCGGGGATGAAGGCGTCCAGTTGGGGGATGCGGCCGTTGTGCAATCCCGCCAGCCCGTCGCACATGCCGTGAAGGGCGAGGGAGCGCCGCGAGACCTCGGCGAGGCGCAGCTCCTTGTAGTGCTGGGTGAAGGCGTTGAACGCCGACCAGAGGCTGCGCTCCTTGAACTCCGGGTGCTCGGGGTGGCGCCAAGACTCCAGGATCTTCGGCAGGGCCGTGGCCGTCGCCGCGCGGCAGTCCAGCGCCTGGATCAGCAGGTCGTTGAACTCGCTGTTGGTCAGCTCGCGCTCGCGGTAGGCGGCGATGCGGCGATCCTGAAGGTGCCGGACCTCGGCAAGGCGCCCCATGGTCGCCTCGACCATCCGGGGAAGATCCTCGAGGATGTGCTTCGTGTGCATCCGCGCGATGCGGATCTCGCCGGAGAAGGAGAGGTTGTCGCAGACGAAGACCTTGTTGCCGACCGCCATCCCCGCGGAGAGGTCCTTGGTGTGGCTGTTCCGCAGGCCGATCATCAGGCTGCGGTCGGTCTCGTCGTGCCCGTTCCGGACCTCGAGGAGCCCGAAGTAGTGCCCGCCCTCGCGGTTCAGGGCGTGACGCTCGCTGACGATCCGGTAGCCCGAACGTTCCAGATTCTCCGCCGCGACGTTCAGGAGGGCCTCGTGGGGAATCGGGGTCCAGGTCGCGGTGGGGTCGGGGGTGGGAACCAGAGAGAGGTCCTGGCGGGTGGTCTCCTTGGCTCCGCAGTGAAGGATCATTCCGTTCATCTTGCTGCTCCTTGTCCTCGGCCGCCGTGTGGCCGGTTGGTCTGTGGCGATTCCCAATCGCCGAGTTGACCCTGCCGAAAGGCGGTGCAGGGCGCAAGAGAAAATACGCCACATGGCGTAAATAA
>CAYTRP010000166.1:6165-7610 GCA_964440195.1 uncultured Candidatus Sumerlaeota bacterium | reverse complement strand
GGTCAACATGCGGTGGGCGGCCGCGAAGTGGTCCAGGGCGCCGTTCTCAACAGGGAGATCAACACCGGCCGGGACATCGGGGGGCCCTTCGAGCACGTCTCCTCCATTCTCTCCCGCCCCGGGCACCTCGCCTCCCGCATCGCCGGGCTCATCCACCTGCTGAACCACGGCCCGGAAGCCCACAAGCACAAGGTCAGCCCCCTGCTGGGCCAGTGCGCGGCCATGATCGCCCGGCATTCGGCCATGAACTGGGCCACCATCATGGACGCCCAGGGAGCGGTTGCGAACCTGCCGAAGGCCATTGCAAGGTTCGTTCTGGAGAACGGGCAGGCGACGGCATGGGAGATTCAGGCAAAGTTTCGAAGATCCACTGCCGACGAACGCCACGAAGCTATAAAGACCCTTCAAGAGCACGGTATGGTTCGCATGGTCACGGTAAAGACCGACGGCCGGCCATCGACCATCATTATTCCGAACCCGGCACTGAGGGTGGAGCACGTCAGGTAGGGAAGCCCTTCTGGGATTGACCGGAACGCCCCACCCGAAGGATGCTGGGGGCGTGAGGGCGGCAACCCCAAGGAGACTCGTCATGGCACTGGAACGCGAACTCGCCACCTTCGAGAAGAACCTCCCCGCCTTGTCCGGCTCCGAGGGGAGTTGGGTGGTCATCAAGGGCGAGGATATTCTCGGAATCTACGACACCTATCCCCTGGCCCTACAGGCGGGCTACTCGGCCTGCAAGCTGGAGCCCTTCATGGTGCGCAAGATCGAGGCACCCGAATCGGCGCTTCTGGTCACAAGAATGCTGGCCCCATGCCATTCCTGACCCTCGCCCTTGAACAGGGCAGTATGTTCCTCCCGTGCAGGATGGGCGTCAGTCAGCCAAGGCTGGGAATTCTGAAAGCCGCCGGGGGGCCGATTCCCGCCCCAATCAGCTTCAGGGGGCTCGTGGACACCGGCGCAGGCATTACCTGCATTGATTCCAAGCTCATGGACATCCTTGGAATACCCCCAAAGGGGGTTATCCCGATTCATACTCCATCCACAAGTGGAACACCGCACCTTACAACCTCATTCGATGTGACACTCGGAATCATATTCCCAATGCAATCCTATGTTTTCCATGCGCTGCCAGTCGCCACCTGCGATTTCTCCGCACTTGGAATAGATGCCCTTATTGGAATGGATGTCCTGAAAAACCTTCACCTGATCCTGAATGGACCAACGGGATTCTTCACCGCCGGCGTGTAATCAACCATCCCTATTTCCCCACTGCCACGCCCCCGGCATCCGCCGGGGGCGTTCCCTTTTCCAGCCACCGCCACGGACCGGGGCCACGGTCACGGGGAGGGGCCGTGGACGTTCTCCAAACCCCCGGTTTCTGTCCCAAACCCACAGGCCTCGCCCGCGAACCACGAGACCCAAAAGGCGAAAGTTCATTAGCA
>CAYTRP010000166.1:0-6155 GCA_964440195.1 uncultured Candidatus Sumerlaeota bacterium | reverse complement strand
TGGAAAGGTATGGAAAGGGGCTGACTTTTCTCAAGATTCTTCCAAAGACGCCGTTTTTGGGGACCTTTCCATGCTTTCCATACTTTCCGCCTATACACGTTTTAGAGAGATATTTTTTCTATATTGAAAATATATGATTCATACTGACTCACCATCCCCACCCGGACCGCGCTGAGCCCTGAAACCCCGGATGGAAAGTATGGAAAGTATGGAAAGCCCCCAGGGGGGCGAAAGTCCGTAGCCAAGGCTAACTCCAAACACGCCCTCCCCATTTCGATCTTGACCGCCCGCACCCCCGCCTGCCAAATACCCCGTCCGAGGACCACCGACCCCAACCCCCCCAAGGACGACCCGCCACCATGATCCACCTCCCGGTCTCCCAAATACCCGAACCAGATACCTGCGACTGCCCGGAACACGTCGCCAAACAAGGAAGAGTACTCCAGGACATCAGATATAACAATAGAAGAAAACTCCGGGAACAAGGCGACACCATTCATAAAGCAGAACAAGACCCGGAAATCAAACTCATACAAGCCATCACCAGAAACAACCCCACCGGCAAGGGGAACAACCTCTATTCGAAAGATACACACCCCCCACACCTGTTCGTCATACACTTCCCGTGGACCAACTCAAGAATCGCATCGCATAGAAAGGTAGACAAAAAAAGCATCTCCTCCAGAATAAGAGCCCAAAACCAAACAACAAGAATCGGATTCTGCCGGATACACTTCACCATCTCGTGGGCAGGCTACAACCGCTTCAGAAACTACTACCCCATCAAGACCATGCAGGAACTCGAACTGGAGTTCTTCGAGACCTATCAGGGCGTCCCCATCCAGTTGACGCCAAGGCAGATCAGACAGATGGCCCGCGAGGGGAAGATCAGCCGCATGGGAAAGCCGGGATATGCCCTCCACGGGCAGACGGACATCTACAGCGGCCTCCCGGCCGAATTTCAGCCCGAAAACGCCACAGAGGCGGCCGATAGCCCTCCAGACACCCACCAGACACCCACGGCCATGGCCCCCATCTTCCCCACGGTCGAACAAATGGAAACCCTCTTCACCCTGATCGTCGCGGCATCAAGATGCCAACTGGACGAATCCAGGGGCAGGAAGATCCCAAAAACCTGAAATCCTTCGCCCGCGGGACCGGAGGCGACATAGTAGGAGAACCATCGCGGGACTCCCGGCTGGGAAAGCGGGCCGGCCCCTTCGACCCCCTATCCCCCCCCCCTCCCACCCCCGCCGCGCTCCTCCCTCCCCCCGGTGGGTGGGTGCGCGCACGGCTCGATCCATCTCGGGGCTGGCCGGGCCAGCCCCGAAGCGGGTGGGGGAATCCGGCTGGAAAGCTGTGGTGATATGCCCGAATATCACCACAGACAGAAAAGCGAAGGGGCTGACTGCACAATAACTGTGCAATCTACTAAATCCATAGACAATCTATAGCCTACTAAATCCATAGGGAATAGGCTTGACAGGCCCGGTATAATAGTCGAGCCCGGGCCATCGCCGCAGGCCCGACTACTGAAGCGGCCCTCCGCCCTCCTCCCTCCCTCGCGCCTCCGCGACCCATCGCGCCTATGAATCCTTGCGCGGCCTGCCTCTGGGGCGGACGCCCTGGGCGATGAGCGCCTCGATGGCTGAGCGGGGATAGAGTGCGACCATGCGATGGTTGTCGGGCTGACGTCCAGGTCGCGAGGCGACCCCGGCCCGGCGGAGACGGCCACGGGCAACGACTTGCGAGACGCCCATGAGGGAAGCGGCATCGGCGAGGCTGATGCGCGCGGAGGGCTTGGGCGAGGATGGCTTGCTCATGGCATCCAACGTTGGCTGTTTTGGGGCAGGAGAGCAAGGCCAAAAAAAAGTCCAATGACGGACATTTTTCCCTTGCGCCCCTCCCGGCATATCGCTACACCTCGCTCATCGGCTGGCGGGATGGGCCGAAAATCCCACCGAAGGAAGGCAGCGCCATGAACACCGGAACCTTCTACGACTACGACAACCAGGCATGGGTGAAGAACGGCAGATATGTGAAGTGCGGGCACCCCTCGAAGATGACGGGGTGCTACGCCTGCGAACACGCCGGAGAAGAAGCGCCTGAAAGCGCCGCCCGGCACTGGGACGAGAACGGATGCCCGCGCGTCCCCTCCGGGGCCGACATCGCCACGGCCCTCGACTCGATCATGGAGGCGGTGTGATGACCCCCAGGAAATCCAACCTGAAACTGGCGACAACCGCCGAGGTCCACGACACCGGCAAGCATCGCCGGGTGATCGTGGAGTGGAGCACGGGCCAGCCCGACCTGCTGACGCTGAGGCTGGAGGGTACACGGCGGCGGTACCCGGTGGAGCTTGGCGGGCTGTACAAGCTGGCCGTGATGCGCGATGTCGAGGCGCAGCGGCGGGAAAGGAAAAGGCCGATGGAAACGAAGCGAGCCACAAAGCCCGCCTGCATCACGATCACGGAAGGACACTGCTGGTCGTGGATCGTGGCATTGCCGGAAGGTGCCGACCCCGGCGACATCGCGGCAAGGATCGAAAACGCGATTTGCGAACACGGCCTGCCCCCGCCAAACGCAATCAATGACCGGCAAATCACAATCGATGATGGGGATGATTTCGAAGCCGACGACGAATCCAATCTCCCGGGACTGGACAGCGTACTACTGGAGATCGAGCACGACTCCGCCGGGCAACGGGAGGACGATCCTGATTTGCGGTGGCGGGCCGCCGGTGCCCATTTCCCGCTCGCCTACCAGGCGCTGGGCGATCGGCTGACAAACGGCGACCTGCTGGCGCTGCACCGCCTGATCGAACATGGCGCAATGGAGAGCGCCGAGGACGCCGAAGGCATCGAGGCCGGGAGCGTGGTGTTTGTGCCTGCGGGTATGCACGGCAAGCACCGCGCGGAACTGGAGGTGCGCATCAATCACGAAATCGGCCCGAGCTACACGGTGCTTGCGGGGCCAACGGTTGCGGACATGAGGGAGATCTACGAGGGCGACATGTTCGACGAGGCGCTGGAGGCGTTTTGGCGGCACGTTTGAGATAGGTTGACCACCCGCGCCCGGGCGGGGAAACCCGGGCACATCCAAACGAAGGAGAATGGCGATGGCGATCATCTACTGGAACACGCACCGGGAAAAGCGCAACACGGCGAAGAAGGTGCGCATCGGCCTTAAGGAACTGCTGATCGGCGAGATCCACAATAATGGAAACGGGCCGACGACCGAAAGAACGATCACGGCGGGAGGCGCTGCGCTGGGCCTGAAGGACTCGCGCGTTGCGGATCTTGAAGGCTTCCGCGCGCGTTGGGATAAGCTGACGGATGAGGAATTAGACCGCGTATGCGACCTCGAATGCGAGATCATCGACGCCATCGTTGCCGCCGGGGAATCGGCGGTCGCGCAAGCCTGTTCGGCGCTGGACGACGACATCCAATATGATGTCGAGGATTGATAAATCCAGGCACCCATTCACAAAAGGAGAAAACACATGCAGCCTCTCATGATCCTGAAGAACGGCGAAGTGAAGATGCGCCTCATGGAGTGGGAAATCCGGGATGGCGGAGTGTACGGCAAGTCGGGCAAGGGGCCATTGCCCATCGTCAACGCGTCGATTCCCGGCGCGAGCCGGGAGCAAAAGGAATTGTGGATCACTGAGCGCAACTTTGAGGCGCTCGCGCCGTTTATCGCCCACATGGGCGAGAACCCGGGCGGGCTGGAACTCATCCGGGAAGACGAGTGGCAAAAACGCGAGCGGGCAAAGCTCGCCGCAACCATCCGCCAGCGCGAACTCCGCCTGAGCAAAAAGGGCGAACTGGTCTGCGTCGCCGACACCCGCGACCTGGCGGGTGAATCCGTGGTGATCCACGGTGTCCGGTTCGGCGTCACCGGGCAGGGCAGCCCGTTTGATTTGGGGCCACATCGTGTGCGTTACTTGTACCTTGGCGAGCCACAAATTGTCGAGCCGAGCGCGGATAACCTCGACGCCCTGCGATCACTCGCAAGGGACGAGTGGGACAGGCATCGCGCGGAATTCAGCCGCATGATGGAGGATGGCGACAACGATGGCGCCCGCCCGCCCCGCTCGGCCTCACACATCTATGAGCAACTCGCAAAGCAGATGGAGGAGGCCGATTCCCGGGCGGCGCTCATCCTGCGATGCCGCGCGCAGGCGGACAAGGACCCCTCGACCACCGGCGGCTGGATGCAGGGCAACGCGGGCAAGGCGGCTCTCGCCCTTGTGGAGTCGGGAGCGCCGGAGGAGGAGGTTGTCGCCGCGCTGGAAGCCTACAAGTCCGATCCGGAGTACCTGGAATATCAGGCGGGCATGTGAAAAGGCGAAGCCCCCGACCGGGGCCGGGGGCTTCTGAAGAGACTTTCCGGCGGCTTTTCCCGAGGGGTCGGGTGGGGCCTGGGCCGTCTCGCATCGTTTGCTTCAATCCACGCCCCCAACTGGCGGCGAACGAGGCGAGGTGTCCCAAAGAGCCGCCGGGAACGCAAGGGGAAAATGAAAGAAAACCGACAGGAGGACACCGATGGAACGAAAAGACGCGGGAATGCGCGTGATCGCTGAACTGGAAACACCCATCAGCCACGATGGGCTGCTGATGCTGGACGGAATTCTATCCGCCACCGTGGAGCGCGGGGATATGCCCTTGGCGAAGTGGGGAAAGAATGCGCGCGCCGACTGGATGAACCGCCACACGACGAGATGGGTGTACCTCGCGACGGCGCTGTTGGACGCGAGCACACCCACGCGCCTGCAATGGCTGGCCTTTGGCGACGTGGAGGCGGTTGCGGACCTGCTCGAAGGCGTGGAGCTAATCACGGCGGGGAGCGGATCCAACGTGCGCGATTGGCAGGTAACGCCAGCGCCTGCCGTAACCAAGATCGTTGTCGCGCGCCTGCGCCCCATCCCGGCCGAGGTCTGCCCATGGGCGCGCGAGGGCAGGCCGATCCGATTCGTGCCGCGTCCTCCGTACTGGATGCGGAACTTCGAGGCCGATTGCGTTCTGGCGGGCAACGCGGGGGGATTCCGGATTCTGGAGGTAAGACCATGACCGCCATCATCCTCCCGGTCGAGGAGCCCGGCGACCATGCCGGGGAATACCTCGCGCAGATCCCCACGGCCAACACGCGCCGCGCGCGCGCATCGGATCTCGCCGACATGCAACGCCGATTCCCGGAGGCCCTGGACCTGATCGCTTCCGGTCCCCGGGAGTTGAACCGCATCGCGGCCCAGTGGCGGGATCAAATGACCGCCGAACGCCTGCACCCACGCACGATCAACCGCAAGCTGGGCACCCTGCGGGACTTCGTCCGGTTCCTGCGGGCGGGCGACGTGATCGGCCACGGCGTGGACGTGAAGGGAGCGCCAAAGGGCAAGCGCCCCATGCGCCAGGGGCCGGGGGAAGCCGCCGTGGCGGACATCTGGCGGGTGCTGGGCGAGCGCGACGACCCGGCGGCACCACGGGACAGGGCCCTGTTCGCGCTTTTGTACGTCCACGCCCTGCGAATTTCCGAGGCGCTGGGCCTCGACGTGGGCGATGTGAACCTTGGGGTGCCGGAGATCATGATCCGGCGAAAAGGCCGCAAGGCGTGGAAGGAAGCCATCCCCCTGGAGCCCGGCGTGGCGGGACTGTTGGAGGCGTGGCTGTCGGATCATCCATGGCGATTCGAGGATGCCGCCCCGGTATTCCTCGGCCGCGACCAGGGCCACGAGTGGAGGCGCACAAGGCTCACCGCTGGCCGCGCGCGGGTGATGTGCCGGGGCTGGGGCCGAAACGCTGGCGTTGAGGCTCCAGTGAGGCCACACGGCCTGCGCCACACCCACGCGACCGTGGTCCTTGACCGGGCGGGTGCCGAGGTGGCACGGTGCTCCCTCGGGCACGGGAGCCTTGCCACCCTGAGCCAGTACGACGACGGGGAGACGCGGCGGGCGCTGGAAGGGGCGGGGCTGGCCGCGAAGGTCATCATGGAGGGTGGGACTTGAGCTTTGCGCCCCGGTAGCTCAACGGACAGAGCAGCGGGCTTCTATCCCGCCGGTTGGGGGTTCGATTCCCTCCCGGGGCGCCACCAGCTTATTTAAGCCTTTCCCCTTTTGGGGCGGGGCTTTGGCCGCGAACGGCTGACCCGGCCGGGCT
>CAYTRP010000165.1:5223-7643 GCA_964440195.1 uncultured Candidatus Sumerlaeota bacterium | reverse complement strand
CCTCCCACGCGTGCCCATGCGGACGCGCGCGGGAGGCCGATCTTGCTCGCGCGATGGGATCAGACAAGGCCAATTTCAGGGCTTTTGCCCGGGGGCATCAATCGCGTCGCCGCGCATCTGGAGTTTCCCGAGGCGCCTGCGGGAGAGCATGCGCGCGTACTCCTGCATGTCGGCGTACTTGTCGTGGGGGTCCACGATCTCCTCCCCGAGGATGAACTCGAGGACGTCCTCGAGGGAGATGACGCCCTCCATGCCGCCATATTCGTCGGTGACGACGATGAGTTGCTGGCGGTTGTCGAGGAACTTGCGGAGGAGTTCGTTGCAGCGCGTGGAGTCGGGAACGAAGACGGCCGGCTTTGCGAGGTCTGCGAGGGTGCGCCTGGCGAGTTCTGCCTCGGGGAGCGAGACGAGTTCATCGAAGACCTCGCGGCGATGGACGATGCCGAGGACCTCGTCGGGGTTGTGGTTGTTGACGATGGGGAGGCGGCTGAAGGTCCAATGCTTGCTTTGCTTGCTGACCATGTTGAGGGGAAGGTTGGCCGGGAGGGTGAAGACGGCGTTGCGCGGCGTGCGGAGGTCCTTCACGCGCACGTCGTTGAGGCGCAGGGCGTTGATGGCCCAGCGTGCCTCGTCGGGCAGGAGGGTTCCGGCCTCGGCGCCGAGTTGGGCGAGCATGAGGATTTCCTGCTCGGTGGGTGCGTGGGCATGTTGCTCCTGCTTGGGGCGGATAAGCCGGGTGATCAGTTGACTCACCCGGACAACCGGAAGGACGAGGATGATCATCACGACGAGCGGCCCCGATAGGATCGGGGCGAGGCGCGCGGCATGGGTGACGCCGAGTGTCTTGGGAATGATCTCGCTCATGAAGAGGATGATGACGGTGAAGATCACCCCATAGATGGCGGCGGCGGCCTCGTGGGCGGGGAAATGAATGGCGACGAGCGCGCCGGCGACGGCGGCCCCGAGGGTGTTGGCAAAGGTGTTGAGGGTCAGAATGGCGGAGATGGGCTCGTCGACGTTCTTGCGCAGGCGGGCAAGGCGCTCGCCGTTGCGGTTTCCCTTCCGGCGCAATTCCTCGATCCTTGTTTGCGGGACGCTATAGAACGCGGCTTCCATCAAGCTGCACAGGAAGCTGAGGGACGCGGCGAGGAAGGTGACGAGAAGGATGCCGAGCAAGGGTGATCACTCCGGGTAGAGATGGAGCCTTTCCCGAACATGCTCCATCGTCGCGCGGGCGCAGGCGCGCGCCCGCTCGTTGCCTTCCTCGAGAACTCCCCGCCAATCGAAGTTGGAGGCTTCCATTTCGATGCGGCGCTGGCGCGCGCCCTCGAAGCGCGCGTTGATTTCGCCTGCGAGGATCTTCTTGCAGTCCCGGCAGCCGATGCCCGCGGTCTTGCAACCGGTCACGATGCCCTCGTGATACTTGGGATCGGTGAAGACCTTGTGATACGACCACACGCTGCACTTCTCCGGGTCGCCGGGATCGTGGCGCCGCACGCGCGCGGGATCCGTGACCATGACGGAGACCTTTTGCTCGACGGTGGGGGCGTCCTCGGTGATGTAGATGCAGTTGTCGTAGGACTTGCTCATCTTGCGGCCGTCGTTGCCGGGCAGGATGGGCGCGTTGCCGAGCTTCCATTCGGGAACGCGGAAGACGGGGTCGTTTTCGGCTCCGTAAAGGAAGTTGATCTTCTCCGCGATGTCCTGCGCCTTTTCGATATGCTCGACCTGGTCCTTGCCGACGGGGACGACGTGGGCCTGGTACATGAGGATGTCGGCGGTCTGGAGGCAGGGGTACCCCAGGAAACCGTAGGTGCGCAGGAGGTCGTTGCCGCTCTCGGTGGCCTCCTTCCACCCGGTGCAGCGTTCCATGAGGCCGACGGGGGTGAACATGCCGAGGAGCAGTGAAAGCTCGGCGTGTTCCTTGACGGCGGACTGGACGAAGATGGTGGCCTTTTCGGGGTCAAGGCCGATGGCCAACCAGTCGAGCGCCTGCTGGCGGATGTTGTCGGGGATGCTGGAGGTGTCGCGGTAGTTGTTGGTGAGCGCGTGCCAGTCGGCGATCATGAAGAAGCAGCGCATCTCGTCCTGGAGATGCAGCCACTGGGCGAGGGCGCCGACATAGTTGCCGAGGTGCTGCTGGCCGGTGGGGCGCGAGCCGCTGAGGAGGATGCGTCGCTCGGACTTGAGGAGGTTGGCGGATTCGTTCATGGGATCGCGTGGGGAGGAGGATTATTGAAGGCCGATGTTTCCAAAGGGGGGAACGCCGAGCAGGTTGAGGCTGAAATGGGTGAGGCCGAAGAGAACGTTGCCGAAGACATCCCGCAATGGCGTCAGCCAGAACAACATGAGGAGAAAGATGAGGCCGATCCGCGCGTACATGTCCCAGGCCTCGTAGAGCCAGCCGCGTCCGCGAACGA
>CAYTRP010000165.1:4497-5213 GCA_964440195.1 uncultured Candidatus Sumerlaeota bacterium | reverse complement strand
GAACGAAGAAGTGGAAGAGGACATGGGAGCCGTCGAGGGGTGGGATGGGGATGAGGTTGAAGAGGATGAGGACCCAGTTGAGCATGACAAAGACGAAGATGAACCGGGTGAAGCCGGAAAACACGGTGGGGTCAACGGTCCACCACCCGGCACTTGATCCGACAATGGCGACGCGCATGGCGAGGGAATAGAGGAGGCCGCCAAAGATAATGAGCAGGAGATTGGAGAAGGGGCCCGCGAGGGAGACGACGACGTTCCACGCCTTGTCGCGAAAGGAGGCTTCGTTCACGGGGACCGGACGCGCCCATCCAAACATGGCAATGCCATAAAGCATGCTGAACAGCGGCACCACGACGGTGCCGAAGGGATCGATGTGGATCATCGGGTTGAGGGAGAGGCGGTTCTGGTAGGTCGCCGTGAGATCGCCCCCCCAGTTCGCCGTCAGGGCATGGGCGACCTCGTGCACGGTGAGTGCGAAGAGAAAAATGGGGAAAAAGAGGATGATTCGCGATAGAAAGTCGAGGGGGAGTTCCATGGCCTGACCGGGGATCTCTCCGGCTCGCAGGTGGCATCCCAGCCGGGCAAGACCCAGCGTTCGGCGCGGCGGTGCCTTGGTCAACGGAGAAGATGGGTCAGTCCATGTCGCCGAGGTCGAAGTGTGTGATCTCCGAGGAGGGGTCGACCTCCTGTTCGCGGCCTTCCCGTGGGAATCGGAG
>CAYTRP010000165.1:0-4487 GCA_964440195.1 uncultured Candidatus Sumerlaeota bacterium | reverse complement strand
GTGCATCATTCCATCGGCCCATCTTAGCGCGGGCACGCCGCGATTGGAGGTGACGATCTGGTAGGCGATGGGGAGGCCGAGGCCCGTGCCACTGGGCTTGGTTGTGTGAAAGGGTTCGAGCATGTGCTCCTGGTCCTCCGGGGAGACGCATGGGGCGGTGTTGCTGATGACGACGGCAACGGGGCGCGAGGTCTTGTGGGTGAGGAGACGGGTGGAGAACTTCAGCTCTCCGGCACCCTGTTCGGCGAGGCTTTCGAGGGCGTTGACGACCAGGTTGATGAGGGCTTGCAGGACGCGCTGGTCCTCCAACTTGCAGGTGGGGAGGTTGGCCCGGAGGTCCCAGGCGATGCGGATGTGGCCGGATTCCGCGTCGGGGACGCGGTGGCGGCTGACCTCGAAGGCCTCGCGGAGGGTCTCGTTGAGGTCCGTGGAGGTTGCGGGGACGTTGCCGGACTTGGCGAAGTCCATGATGCTGGAAACGAGGCGATCGAGACGATCGACTTCACGGATCATGCGGTCGAGGTAGGCGGTGGCGGTGCCGTCCTTGTCGCGGTCGACGACGTCCTCTCCGAGGAGTTGCGCCATGGCGCGGATGGAGGCGAGGGGGTTGCGGATTTCGTGTGCGATGCCCGTGGCGAGCGTGCCAACCGCGGCGAGGCGGTCCGCGCGCTGGAGTTGGAGATGAAAGCCCTCGATGGAGGAGAGGTCGCGGATGTCGAGGAGCCTGGCTGGGCCGACGGCGCCGAAGGATTCCATGGGCATGACGCGTATGGCGAGCAGGGAGGGCTCGTGGTTGCCGTGGCGATGGTAGCGGACGGTGCCCGAGGCCTTGAGGCCGCGACCGGCCTCGTCGAGGAGCGTCTCGATCTTGGCCGGGAGTTCGCCGTTGCCGTCCTTGCCGCAGGCCTCGCGCATGGCGCGCAGGAGGTTGTCGCCGATGAGCCATTCGGGTTCGATGCCCAGGAGGTCGCGCAGGCTTGGCTCGGCGGAGAGGACCCGGTTTTGGTCGTCGAGGGTGAAGACGGTGCCGAGGGCGGCCTCCTGCATGCGGGTGTCGCGCTTTTCGAAGAGGGTGTTCAGCTCGCGCACCATCTCGTTGAAGGCGGTGCCGAGCATGGCGATTTCGCCGAACTGGGGCGAGCGCGTGGTGGGGGAGAGTTGGCCGCCGGCCAGGTTGCGCATTGATTCGGCAACGGCGAGCACGGGCCGCACAATTTGCCAGGCGAGCATGAGCCCGACCGCGGCGGCGACAAAAGAGGCGGCGATGCCGATCAGGAGGACCGCATTGGCGGCGTAGACGGCTTCCTCGCGCATGCGGGAGTCGACGGTCTGGTCGGCAAGATTGCCGAGGTAAAAGTGCAGCGCGACGGCGGTGACGAGGGCATAGAGGAACATCAGCACGGGGATGGAGACGACGAGGCGGACCTGCGCCTGGCGCATCCTGCCGACGGAGGTGAAGGATGCCAGGGCCTCGATGCCGCCCTTGCGGGGTGTGGGTTCGGCGATGGGGGCGGCGGCCTCGGTCATGGCTTTTCCGTCTCCCGCGAGACGCTGTCGCGCTTGATGGCGGAGGATGATGCGCCGCGCGCGGGTTCCTCGGGTTCCGCCTGCCGGTCGCGATGGCGGCCGACGATCCGCCAGACGAGGTCGAAGAGGGTTGCGAGGAGGAAGCACAGGGGGACGAAGACGAGCATGGATGCCACGCCGGGGCGTCCCGAGGCGGTGGCGGGGGGGAGCATGAGCAGGCCCTTCTTCGTGGCGACCCAGGCGGCAATGCACAGGGCGATCACGACGGCGTTGATGAGGAGGTAGCCGATGAGGGGAAATCGTTCCTGGTCGTGCTCGCGCATCATTGTTCCTCGATCCGGAAGACCTCGTGACACGTCTGGCAGGCGGCGCGCTGGGTGCGCAGGGCCTGCTGGAGGATTGCGCGGTCACCGGCAGGGCCCAGGGCGATTTGGACCAGTTGGTTGGCCTGCCAGAGTTCGATGGCGAGGCGGTCGTACTCGGTGCCTTGGGGTTCAAAGCGGGTGTGGCGCGCGGCGAGGCTGTATTCGCCGATCTGGACGGCCGCGGCGCGGGCTTCGCCGGTGTTCGAAGAGCCGACTCTGCGCGAGGCGGCACCCATGGCCTTCATGAGGTCTTTGCGGGAGGCGAAGGCGGGCAGGTCCATGGGAGGGGGAATTGAGGATATGGTGGCGGGCGGGCTCGCCGGGGTGGTGGTGTCCGGAGAGGCTTGGCCGGTGGCGGGGGGAGTTGCCGGCGCGGTCGTGGGCAGGGGGGCCGTTTGCCGGGGTGCGCCGGAGTCCGAGTCGCTGCATCCTGCGAGCACGCCGAGGGCGATCGTCAGGACAAATGCCATGCGCCGAGTGGGTGTCATGCGGTTTGATCTCCCGGGGAATTGTCGAGGGTCATCACAGGTGGCGGGAGACAGACAACAGGAGAGACGCGGGGCGGGGGGCGGTGGAGGTTGGTTTCGTTGAGGGGGGGATGCGGGGGAGGGTTTAGCAGATGTTTGCGAATTCTATCTTGAATTTGCTCCTTGACCCAAAATATCCCTGGACGATTCACTCCCGGAACATTGCGATACGGCATGGAACGCGCCCTTGTTGCCGCCTGATCCGACACCCTCGGTTGTTCGCAGCGGCGATTTGCTTCGTCGCCTCTTTGTGTCGGGGGGTGATTTGGCGTGGTCATGGGGACGCTTGTGCCGGGAGCGGTCATTCACCAAGGAGAACTCGACCATGAGGACACGACTGCGGGCGATGACACTGGCGGCGTTGCTGGCAACCACGGGTTGCATGGTGGGCCCTGGCTACAAGATGCCCGAGTTGCAGATGGAGAGCCATTGGACGGCGGCGGAATCGCCCGCGGTGATCGAGGGGGCTCCGGCGGAGCCGATCACATGGTGGGAGCATTTCGAGGATCCGGTGCTGACCGGGTTGGTGAAGGAGGCGCTGGCCCAGAACCTGGACCTGGAGGCGGCGGAGACGCGCCTGGCGGCGGCGTTCATGTCGCTGGAGTACCGGCTCTCGCAATGCGACAAGCTGATCGAGGCGCAGGGCGCGCGGTCCCTCGGCATGGTGCGGTTGTACGCGGCGCTGGGCGGTGGATGGGAAGTGCAGCAGGGCACTCCCCTGGTGACGGACGAGGCGAAGGAGGCGATGCGCGACCGGACGGACTGGTGGTCCTTCGGCGCGAAGGGAAGGTTGGAGCAGACGCGGTAGGGGGGAGAGGTTCCAACGGGATGGGATAGGCCGCTAAGTTTTCCTTAGTGCTTTAGGCTATTGTAATGGCAAGTCAGAAGAGTAACAGGGAGATAAAGTGAAAGCTACCCACTTCTTGTTTTTGACGGCACTTCTTCTCCAAGGATGCAGCCAAAAGGCGGCGATTACATACACGGCAATGGTGTCCGAAGCCGCAGTGATGGAGAGAGGGGGAGTGAATGCGGAAATCATCGGGATGTCTGTCGCCGTTCCCTACAGTAGCGGTTATGAACGACCGAAAGGGATACACATAACAGTGCGGGGCTTAACGAAGGTGACAGTTTCAAAAAACTCTGAGATATGCGTGCTGACGCGAACGGCAATTTTTTACGCCGGGCCCGCAGACATTCTAATGTATAAAGTCATCTTCATACCAATGTACGCCATCCAAGGAGCAGGACAGGCGGTTGCCAGAGGCGAGTCACGGCCTTTGAGGCAAGTTATCTTTGTCGATCTCATTCGGCGAATGATGGGGAAGGATGGTCGATGGGAGGATGACGCTCGTGACCAGCTCTATGTTGACCCCAGGGTCCCATCTGTACGTGTTGGATACTGGAGGAATCTGTATAATTGGACGGATTGGTTTTCTCCGTTTCTTGGGATAGGGCGGATGGGATTTAATGAAAGGGCCCACTTTTTGTCGACAACAGATCGAGAATGGAGGCGAAAGAGCGGCAAGGTCCTTTTTGTTGATGGAATGATACCTCCCGAGTTCATCCGCCAAGTGGTCATCTTTGCTCCCGGCGCGAACAACCTAATCGGCGGGGCAGCGGCGGAGTATGTGCCACCTGTTAACATCGAAAATTCGTCTGGGACCCTCTATAAAGTTGACCTGGATTGGGAGGTACTCTCCACCATGGACCTGAGAGTTAGGATAGAGGATTTGAACGGGAACGTTTGGGTTGGAGATCTTGATGAGAAGGGTTGGGTTATACTCGAGAGGTCGGTTTCTCCCGACTGAACCTCCCAACTGGGGTTGACAGCATGGGCAGAGTGATTGAGCCTCCATTGGAGTGAAGCTCCAACCCAAAGGACTACAGATAGTGCCGGTAGCAACCCCCAATCGCCCATCCCACGTGCCGCACCTTCACGACGCTCACAATCGCCGCGTGCGCAAGGTGGTGGCCTACGGAGGCGTGGAGAACAGTCCCGACGTGCGCAACGGGACGACCGGCCAGTTCAATCAAAGCCAGGCGTACCAGGGCTGGCGGGTGCTGTGGG
>CAYTRP010000164.1:0-7659 GCA_964440195.1 uncultured Candidatus Sumerlaeota bacterium | reverse complement strand
CGCTGAATCGTCTCATGCCGCTTCTGGAAGCGGCGCTCGAACAGCAACTGCCCCCCACCCAGGAGAACCAGGACCTCATTCGCGAGCAATCCTCGACCACGATCGCGGGGTTGCCACCCGATCCCGCGGGATGGTGGTACTTCCTCGAACCGTCGATGCGGGAAACCCGCATCAACAATCCACCCCCGGCGGATGCGAGCCTGCCGCGCCGCTTTGACTACATCTTCAGCATGAGCCTGGCGGCCTACGACCTGAATAGCCTTTCCTCCGAAGGCCAGCAGGTCATCCTTGCGTTCATGCAGGACGAGGGGCGGCCACCGACTCACGAGGAGATGGCCCCTCATCTCGGAAGCGACATGTATGGCGGGCACTTCGTGTACTTTCCGGACTATGTCGGCGCGAGCGGGAAACCGGAGCCGCGCTTTGCCTCCACGGCCATGCTCCGCCTCTACATCCTGAAGGAGGACCCGCGCATCGGCCTGCAGGGGACGCTTGATGACTTTCCGCGCCGGGATGGCGTGTTCCTCCCCGGCCTGCCCCCGCTGCTCGAAACCCTCCCCTCGATTTGGGATTTCCCGGAGGACGTGGAGTGGGCGCTTTGCAAGGGACTGACCGTCGGGCTGCGGTTTGAGGACCATCCCGACTACCAGCAGGAAGCCATCACAAACCCCGCCACGTTCATTCACTGCGAGACCTCGGTGGTGTTACCGCCCGACTGACCTTCATTGCGAGCCGCCGGAGACGCCAAACCCCGCGGCCGCCGTTCCGGTCTTGTCCTGTGTCGGCTTGTGACGCGGCTTTGAAGAGCACCGTTCAATACTTGGTCCTCCGTCGCGCCCTGCCCCCCTCGCGCTCGCTGGAGGGGGGCACACACCACCAGGAATCCAGCCCCTTGGCATTGGCCGACATCCCCCCCGCATTGGTTGTCCGGTGCCAAAAAGGGGATGAGGCTGCCTACGACGAACTCTTTCGCGCCATTCGCGACGACCTGTTCCGTTGGATCTTCTCGCTCGTTCGCAGCGAGGACGACACCGAAGAGATCCTTCAGGAGTGCCTGATCCGGATCTTCAGGCATCTTCCCCGGCTGCACGATCCTGCCCGATTTGCCGCGTGGACGTCGCGCATGGTGGTCAACCAGGTGAACACTTGGCGGGTCCGGGCCCGGAAAACACGTCTCGAATCCTTGGAGGAAGGCTGGGAAGCCCCCCGTGAGGCGCTGCCACTCCAGGGCACCTCGGGCGCCAGCCCCCGGGCGATCCTCGCCCGCGAGGAAGTCCGGCGGGATGTCAATGCCGCCATCACGCAACTCCCGCCGCGCCAACGTACCGCAGTGATGTTGTTCGATGTGCAAGGGTGGTCGATCCGGCAAATTGCCACGGAGTTGGACTGCTCAGAAGGGGCCGTCAAGTTCAACATCTTCCAGGGGCGCCGCAAGCTGCGCGTCCTCCTGACCAATCAATTGGATGCGCAAGGAAATCCAGATTTGACCGAACCATCATGACTCTCGAAGGGTCATGATGGGCAAACCCACCCGAGGTCCGACCATGAAGCCCAGCCAGATCGATGAAAATCCTCCCGACGGATGGACCCCCGAATCGGATGCCGACCCGAAGTGGATCGAGATCGCCGGGTTACTCCGCGAGGCGGATCGCCCTTTCCTCCCCGGGGAGGAGACATGGGCGCGACTCAAGAGCGATGTCTTCCGGGAGGCTGGCATCGGTCAGCCGGTTCGCGTCTTGGATCTGGAGGCCGAAAGGATTGCCAGCGGGTGGGGCCTTTCGCGGGTGCTGCAACTGGCAGCCGTTGGTGCGGCGGCCTTTGCCGTCGGTTGGATTCTCAGCCCGGCAAGCAGCAGTTCGACGCCAGATACCATGGAGCAGCCCTCAATCGCCCGGGCGGGTGCAGGGTTTCATGAACCGCGTCCCGAGGTATTTTCCCCCGGGGATTTGGGGAGTGGGCGAATCACGCCAACTGTGCCTTCGGAGGGTGTCCCGACTTTGGTTTCTTCCGATTCACAGGTGCCGGGGGGCGGGCGGCGCGTGGTCATTCACGACACGACAGGGCGGGCTTCCGCCGGACAAGCGGCTGCGGAAAGCACCTTGGCTGCCGATCTCGTTCGTGCGCTTCGGGACCAATCGGATTTGGAAATTCCCCCGCAAGCCGTGCTGGCCTCCGTGGGGGCGCTCCTGGGGGAGAATCCAAACCCGGGTGATGAAGCCTCGCTTCGGTATCTGAAGGCGGAGATTCACTTGCTCGAGCAGGACGACCGCACGGCCGCGATTTCCGAGTATGAATCGGTCATCCGCCTGACCAGCGGCCAAGGCCCGCTTGCAGAGCGGGCGCGCTCGCGGCTCGCGAGCCTGCGCTGAAAAACCCGCGTCAGAACTCCCGGCGTTTTTCGGTCGCGATGCGGGCAAGAAAGCCGGCCAGGGGGACGCTTCCCTCGTCCCCTTTTTCACGCGTGCGCACGGCAACGCGGCCTGCTTCCGCTTCCTTCTCGCCAATGACGAGCATGTAGGGGACCTTTGCAAGCTGCGCCTCGCGGATTTTGGCGCCGATCTTGTCGTCGCGCACGTCGAGATGCGAGCGGACGTCTTCCCTCAACAGGGCCTCGTGCACCGACTTTGCATAGTCCACGTGCTTTTCGCTGATGGACATCACGCGGACTTGTTCGGGCGACAGCCAGACGGGGAACGCGCCGGCGTAGTGTTCGATGAGGATGCCGATGAACCTTTCGAATGATCCAAACAGGGCGCGATGGATGACGACGGGCATCCTGGCCGAGCCGTCCGCCGCGGTGAACTCCAGCCCGAAGCGCTCCGGGAGCAGGTAGTCGAGTTGGATGGTGGCGACCTGGAACTCGCGCCCCAGGCAGTCGCGAACCTTGAAGTCGATCTTGGGACCGTAGAACGCGCCGTCGCCGTGGTTGATCTCGAACGGCATTCCGTTGGCCTCGATGGCGCGCTGCAATCCCGCCTCGGCCCGGTCCCATTGCTCCCTGGATCCCATGGCCTTTTCCGGTCGTGTCGAGAGATGAACCGCCGCGAACTCCATCCCGATGACATCGTAGATCCGGCGGATCATGGCGATGACGCGCGTGACTTCCCCGGTGATCATGGATTCATCGAGGAAGATGTGCGCGTCGTCCTGGCAGAATTGGCGCACGCGCGTCAGGCCGCTGAGGGTGCCGGACGCCTCATTGCGATGGAGCACGCCCATGTCATTGATGCGCAGGGGCAACTCGCGGTAGCTGCGGCGCTTCTCGCGGAAGATCAACATGTGCGAGGGGCAATTCATCGGCTTCATCGCATAGACTTCGTCGCCCACGCTCTTCAGGTGGATGAATGTCCCCGGTTTCTTCTCGAAGAGTTCCCAATGGCGCGAGGCCAGCGGTGAGCCGGGGCCGAGCAGTGCCGACAGGCGCTGCACGGGATCGGCGTTTGGCGGGAGCTGTGCCGCGTAGGTCGCGGCAAACGCCTTGCTGATGGCCTCGCCATGGCAATCGCAGCCGCCATCGCGGAGTTCCGCCTCCAAGACGTCGGCCCAGCCGGCAATCTCCTCGCTCTTCAGCTCGTGCTTTTCCTGCCCGGGGACGATGAACATGTCGTCGCGGTAGTGCTTCCAATGGCCGGAGGTCTCGAAGAGTTCCTTGCGGAAAAGCTGCGGGGTGAAGACCTCGTTGTAGCCCTCGGCGCGATGGAGCCTTTGGCTCATCTCGCGCAGGATGTCGTACAGGATCTTTCCCTTGGGTAGCCAGAACGTCTCGCCGGGCGCCCACTCGTGATGCATGAAGAGTTCGAGTTCCTTGCCCAGCTTGCGGTGGTTGCGCTTCTGCGCCTCCTCCTGGAGGTGCAACCACTCCTTGAGTTCCTTCTTGTCGTGGAAGGCCGTGCCGCGGATGCGGGTGAGCTGGTCGTTGCGGGCATCGCCCTTCCAGTAGGCACCGGCGGTGGAGATGAGCTTGAATGCCTTGAAGACGCCGGTGCGCGGGACGTGGGGGCCACGACACAGGTCGAGGAACTCACCCTGCTCGTAGGCGCTGATCGTGTCCCCCTCGGGGATGCGCCGGATGAGGTCGAGCTTGTATTTTTCGCCGCGGGCGGCGAATTTTTCCATCGCCTCCTCGCGGGTGAAGACATGGCGGCGAATCGGAAGGTCCTCCTCCACGATCTTCGACATTTCCGCCTCGATGCGCTCGAAATCCTCGGGGGTGACGATGGGTTCGGTCTTGATGTCGTACCAAAATCCCTCCTCCGTGGGAGGACCGTCTTCCAACATGGCATTGGGGTAGAGCCGCTTGACGGCCTGCGCCATGAGGTGGGTGCAGGAATGCCGCAGGACCTCGAGGGATTCGGGGGAGCGCGAGGTGATGATACTGACGGGGGCGTCGGATTCGATGGTCGTTTCCATGTCGACCATGCGCTCGCCGATCTTGCCGGCCAGTGCCGCCTTGGCGAGCCCCGCACCGATGGATTCGGCCACTTGGCGTACCGTCACGGGTCCGTCGAAGGCTCTTTGGGAACCGTCGGGGAGTGTGATCGTGATCAAGGTCGGAGACGTTGCCATGGCTTGCAGGCCCCATGTGAGGAAGGATCGCCGCGCCGGCTCGCACTCTCGCCACGCGGGACGGAGATTCAGGGGGGCGGAAGGGCTGAAAGCAAGGCCAGTCCCACGGCTTGGCGCCTCATGCTCTACGCAAGCGAGGTGGGGCGGTCATGTGGTCGAAGTCTCTCGATGACCAGGAACGTGACGTCTCGCATGCTTGAGGAGTCGCGAGCGCCGGGGTGTGGCTCGCGATAGACCAGGGCGTTGGCCGCCTCGGATGGCGATAGGTCGCGCGTTGCGGAGACGCGGCGGAGCAGGGCGCCCGGATCTTGGCGTTCACGGTGCAGGCCGTGTGTTCCAAGAATGAAGCGGGAGCCCGGTTTCAGGACCAGATCGGATTGGCGGTAGGTGGCGTCGAGGACTACGCCCAGCGGGGGGCCGCCAGTGAGCTTGGGCGACAGGCTCCCGGTGGACTCGCCTCCCCAAAGCACGGGTTCGATGAAACCGGCGCAGGCATGGCTGAGCCTGCAAGTCGTGGGATCGAGGAATCCGATGTACAGGGTGACGAATCGCCCGTCGTCGCC
Source organism: uncultured Candidatus Sumerlaeota bacterium (assembly GCA_964440195.1). Classification (GTDB taxonomy): domain Bacteria; phylum Sumerlaeota; class Sumerlaeia; order SLMS01; family JAHLLQ01; genus CAYTRP01. The sequence goes on along the minus strand of CAYTRP010000164.1, from coordinate 2,530 downwards.
ATAGGTTTCGAGGGTGAGCCTGTTGAGTTCGCTGAAGACTTCACTGACTTCCGCCGCCCGCGCGGCGGCGGCGCGCACCCATGCCCGGACCATGGCGAGGCGAATGAGGCTCACCACGTCCGATCCCAGTGCATCGGCCACGGAGATGACGACCCGGTTGGGCGCGACTTGGAAGACGTCATAGGAATCGCCGGTGAAGCGGCCGAGGTTTCGGATCCGTGCGGCGAATTCCCATCCCTCGATGCGGGGAAAACTCATGGGGAGGAGTTCGCGGCGCGCGGCGTGCGTTTCCTGCCTTTCGCGATCCAGGGTGGCGCCGGATTCCGCCAACTGCGCGTGCCAGATGCGTGCGGACAGCAGGTGTTCCAGGCGGCATCGTGCCTCGACGACCTCTAGGGGGAGATCGATCAGGTCGGTGGCGCCGGCGTTGAGGAGGCGCTCGCGAAGGAGGACGTCGGAACGATCCACCGCCGCGAGGATGGGAAAGAAACGGGTTGGCTTCTGGGCGGCCTTGATCTCCCCGATGAGGGCAATGGCCCCTTCGCCGGTCAGCCCGGCATCAATGAGAAGCGCGTCAACCCTGTCGCGATGAATGCGCCCGGGTATGTCCTCCAGATTGAGGACCGACACGGCATCGGCGATCAGCGATGCCATCGCGGCCAGGTCGCCGCGTGGCTCGGATTCCAGGATGAGGACGCGTGACCGCCGCGTGGCCGTATCCGCCATGGCAATTGGTTCTCCTGACGCTCCTTCAATCTTCCCGAATCCCAAAGACGGCGGCGAGCCGGGTCAGGCGAAAGACATTCACCACCCGCTCCGATGGTTTGATCACCTCAAACTCGATCTTGCGGGACCTCAGGGTCGCCCGCAAGCCGACGAGCACTCCCAGGCCACTGGTATCAACGAAGAGGGTCTCGCTCATTTCGAGGAGGACTCTTTGTGGCTGGCGGGCCATCATGCCGAGGACGAAGTCCCTCAGTGCGTTGCAATTGCTCGCGGTAAGTTCACCCACCACCCGGATGGTGATCGTCTGCCCCTGGCCGTCGATGACGAGTTCCACGGCTTCACTCCGCCTGCCTGCCCGAATCGGGTGCCCTGGCCTTCGCGTTTGGGAGTTGCTCGTGGGCCCTCGCCGAAGCTCGCGCCCGACCGCCGGTTCATCCAACTCCCTTGATTCTCAAGCGTAGTGTATCCACCAACACTCTCCATGAATCCCGCAAGGGGGAAACGCGCGAATTGGGGTTGTCGATCCAGCGAACGGGTACCTCGACAATGCGCCATCCCCGGCGCCGCGCCATCAGGAGGATCTCGACGTCGAATGACCAGCGATCGAGCTTCTGGCGCGGAAAAAGCTCCTCGGCGGCCCGCGACGTGAAGAGCTTGAACCCGCACTGGGTGTCGTGGATTCCGGGGAGCGCGATAGCCTGGACCAGGAGATTGAACAGGCGGCCCATCATCTCGCGATGCAGGGGTTGCCTCACCTCAAGGCGCGAACCGCGCATTGCACGGCTGGCGATGGCGATCTCCGCCTTGCCTTGTCTCAATGCGTGGTGGAGCTTGGTCAACTCCTCAATGGGCGTTGAATTGTCGGCATCGGTGAAAAGCCGGAAGCTTCCGCGCGCTTCCGCCATTCCCCGGCGGATGGCCGCCCCCTTGCCCTTGTTGCGTGGCGAGGCGATGACGCGGCAGAATTCGGGGTGGTGGAAATGGCTTCTGGCCACCTCGGCGGTTGAATCGGTCGAGCCGTCATCCACCACCAGCAACTCCCAGGATTGCGGATACTTCAGGGCCAGGAATTGCTGGATGCCGTCGAGGGTTGCACCGATTCTCCCGGCCTCGTTGTAGGCCGGCACAATCACCGAGAGGCCGATGGATCCCTTCATTCGCGCTGCCCGGCATGGAGATGGGAATTGAGCACGGCGCGGGCCCGGTCGCGAATTCCTTCGGGGTCCTGGTGCGCGCTCTCAAGAATTCGGTCAAGGACTTGGCGCGCGAATGCCTCGCCCTCCGAGGGTGGTTGATAGGTCACTCGCCCGCGTGGCGGGTTCAGGGGATCGATCGCCCGGACACCCCGCGAGGCCGATTCGTCGAGGTGCCAAAATGCCCGGCGATCCTCGCCGTTCGCGGGATCCAGAACCGAGACCATGACCATTCTCAACTCCAGTTGGGCCCGGGCATCCGGGCTGAGGGCCCGGCGATTCTCGATGGGGATGAAAATCAACATCGGCATCAACCGGTAGGCCGATCGCCACAGGGGCTCCGGAGCCCCCGTGGGATCGTCTTGATTCAGTTCCTTCCAATACTGGGACGGGGTGGGGCGAAGCGGCGATCCCAATCCAGCCCTAAGGATGTGCGGATGGACTTCCTCGACGGGCCATTTGTCGACCTCTTCGACCTTGAAAGCCGAGAGATGAAGCGAGCCAATCCTCCAGCTCGACGTCTCCAACTGCTGGAGGCTTCGGAGGTCAACGTATCGTTCGACGCCCCTGCCCGCCAGGAGGAGGGGAACGATGATCAAGCCGATCAGGGC
>CAYTRP010000163.1:7053-7700 GCA_964440195.1 uncultured Candidatus Sumerlaeota bacterium | reverse complement strand
TCAGGTCGGGCGAGTGGGACAGGAAGATGTCGCCAAAGGGCGTGTGCCCATTGTCGCTGGGTCGATGCAGCATCACATATTGCCCATTGATGCGCCGGGGGAAAAGCACCGCGTTGCGGTTGTACGGGGGCAGCACCACGTCGAGGAACTCGAACTCCTCGAAATCGTCCGTCACGCCCAGGCCGATGCACGGCCCGTGATAGCCATGGCACCAGGTGATGTAGTACCGGCCATCGATGTGCGTGACGCGCGGATCGTAGGTGTACTCGATGCGGCGCAGTTCGGGATCCTTGATCCTCCAGCGGATCGGCTGGGGCTCGATCTCCCAGTTGATGCCGTCGCGGCTGCGCCCCGCGTGGACAAGCATGTCGCGGTTCTGGTTATCCACGCGAAAGACCCCGCGATACTCCCCCCGGAACGGAACGATCGCGCTATTGAAGATGCTGTTGGCGATGGGCACCGCGTTGCGCTGGATGACCGGGTTGCCGGGATAGCGCTTGAGGAGGGGCTCGTTTCCGACCACGGTGGGTTGTTCGAGCAGCATGGAAAGAGTCTTTCTCGGTTGGCAAGATGGGGAGGCGATCTGAAAAGAAAACCTTTTCCTTGGAGGAAGTTTCTTCTTGTTCAATCTTCTCGAGCGCTGCCTG
>CAYTRP010000163.1:1937-7043 GCA_964440195.1 uncultured Candidatus Sumerlaeota bacterium | reverse complement strand
CCACCGAACGGAACGGCCGGGCTGTAGAAGTTCGCACCGGCACCCTCCCCCCGCAAGGGTTTTCTCCACGTCCCGTCCGCCCCGGGTTGGTGCGGGGTTTCGCCCTTTGTGGGTGTCGGCGGTGGAGTGTCCCGTCACGAACGGAAAACTTTCCTTGGGCTTGCTTCAACCGAAGGAAAAGAGTTTCCCTCCCCCCGGGTTGTGTCTCGTTCCGGCCCGCCGAACCGCCACGCAAAGGCCCTCCCATGGCGAAGTCGAAGACCGGCGCTCCCAAGCCAACCCCCGAGCGCCGCCACACGCGCCGCCAAAGCGTCTTCATCCACGACGTGGCCAAGGCGGCCGGCTGTTCCATCTCGACGGTCTCCAAGGCCATCAATGGCACCGGCTCCATCAGCATCAAGACGCGCAAGCGGGTGCTCCGCGCGGCGGAAGACCTGGGATACCGCCCCAACCCCGCCGCCAAGATGCTGCGCGGCCAGAAATCCGAGAACATCGGCCTCTTCTTCTACCCCTCGTGCATCGACCTGTTCACCAGCCCCTTCTACGGCGCCGTCGCCGCCGGGGCGGAGCGCGTGCTCAGCGTGCGGAACTACAACCTGCTTCTCGCGGGCACCCAACTCCTGGGCGACTCGCGTGTCCTGCCCAAGTTCATCGTCGAGCACTCGGTTGACGGACTGCTGCTGCTGGGGCGCATGCCCGACGAACTCGTGGACCTGCTCATGGAATCCGGCCTCCCGTTCGTCATGCTCGACACGGCGGCGAAGAGCCCCCTGATCGACTGCGTTGTGACGGACAACTTCAACGGGGCGGCCCTCGCCACGGAGCACCTCGTGGAAAAGGGGCACCAGCGCATCGCCATGTTTGCCGCGATGGATGACGACTCCAGCACCCAGGCGCGCTTCAATGCCTATCGCTCCGTCATGATGGAGCACGGGCTCTTCGATCCCGGGCTTGTCCTGCGGCAAAGCCATTCCGAGGAGGGCGGCATGGCGGCGGCCTCCGGGTTGATCCGGCGGGGCATGCCCTGCACGGCCGTCTTTTGCGTGAACGACAGCATGGCCATCGGCGCCATGAAGACCTTCAAGAGTTCCGGCATCCGCATCCCCGAGGATGTCAGCATCGTCGGGTTCGACGACCTCTACGTCAGCCGGTTCTTCCACCCCGCCCTGACGACCATCCGCGTCGACCAGTTCCAGATGGGCGAGTTGGGCGCCAGCATCCTGCTCGACATGCTGGAGAACGAATCGCACACGCCCTGCCGGCGCATCATCGCCACGCGCCTCGAAGAGCGCGAGTCCGTGCGGGCAATCCTGCCCGGCGAGAATGGCCGCAAACGCAGGGCATGAGGGGCGCGTCAGTAGATTCCCATCATGTCGAAGTCGCCGGCCGGCGTGAGGTCGGCCGGCCGAAGCTTCAGCGCAATGTCCTTCTCGAATTCAGGGATCGCAACCGTCGCGAGGCCGCCAACTGATTCGATCTCTCCGCTTGTGATCATGCCCGCCGGCGGCCAGGTGCGGTGGAACTCGTAGTGGTAGAGCCCCTCGTCGAGGCCATTCACCTGCACGGCCATGCCGCCGAGCGCGCCGTTGGCCGCCTTGCCGTAGTCGCTGCCCATGTCGTGGATCCACGCGTAGGCGTGCCGCGGGCCCTGCAAGGCCATTGCGCGGGCGATGTTGGCCTGCGGCGCATCAAATTCGTAGGAACCGATGCGCAGCCAGTCCTGGCCGGTGTTCAGAACCTGGATCGTGCGTGTGCCCGCGCCGATGGGGGCGTCGAGCACAAAGTTCGTGGAGCCGTTCGCCACCGGCTGGGAGAGGACGGCCTGCCCATCCACGCGAACCTGCACGGAGTTGTTGCCGGCATTTGAGACAGACGTCACATGGATCCGCAGCGTGCCCGGCGTGGCGAACGTCATCGTGAAGGAAGGATCCGACCGCAGCGCATTCTGAAACGTCCCGTGCAACCACTGGGAGAGTTGGTCGATGCCGGGGAACAAGCCATCCTCGTCGATGACGAACGTGGTTTGGGGCGACGGCGAGAAGAAGCCCGTGATGCCGGGAACCGCCGTGACAAGGCGCGGGGTGCCCTGCTGCAGCACAACGGGGTTCGCCGTTTGCAGTTCCTTCCCGGCAAGCGTCTCTCCCGCAAGGAAGGCCGCGAGCGGCGCGAACTGCGCGTCGTGACCGTATTGCTCGATGTACTCCCACCACCAATACATGGCCGCGGACCCGAGCATCGCCGACGACCAGATGCCGTTGTGCAGCACGAGACCGTCGATCATCTGTTGGGCGAACGGCGCTCCCAGGGTTCCGATGTTCTGCTCCGGCGTGGAACTCCCCGGCGCGCCAAATTCCGCGAACAGTACTGGCTTGCCATACTGTGACAGGCGATCATGGATCACCTCGTAGCGGCGGATCTTGTCGGCGGAATATTCATGCTCCTGCATCAGTTCCATGGACGGGATCGGCCAGATGGCCTCGAAGCCCGCATGGTCGGAACTTGTGCTGACCAGATGATTGAAGGGATCGTTGGCCCTGATCCAGCCGCCCATTTCCTCGTGCCAGGCCGCGACATGGGCACGCTGGGGGGCGCTCTCGCGAAAGCCATTGGTGAACTGCACCTCGTTGAACAATTCCCAGCAAAGCACGCTGCTGGAATACCCCCACCGCGCGATGATGTAGCGCAGCCGCCGCTTGGTCAGCTCGCGCGCCTGCGGGTGCGTGAAGAATTCCTGAGGCGTGTTGAGGAATCCTCCATCGGCGGCGCGCGCGATGTTGTAGGGATTGTCCGCCCAGTTGGGATTCACGCTGGTGCTGAACTGCCCGTGATGATGAAGCGCGATCATCAGGAGAATTCCATGCTCCTCGGCCAGTTCCACGATGCGGTCGAGGCGAACGGCGATGGGCAGGCTGTAGCGCCCCAGTCCCTGATAGTAGCCGGTGTGATGCGAGGACGACCACTCGATGGATTGCCCCCGAAAGAAGTGGGTCATCCACACGCGGCCAAAGTTTTGCCCAGTCTCCGCCATCGCGCTCATCCATCGCTCATAGTCCTTCGTCCCCGCATTGGTCGCCCAGGAGATGTTGCGACCGATGGGATGGTAGGGAGTGCCGTCCTCGTGGGCGAGAAAGCGCGCATCGCGCGGGTCGACGCGCACAATGCTCCGCCGCCCCTCATCCACGGCGACGAACGAACCGGCGGGATCGACGATTGCCGTGCCCTGCGCGTCCGTCACCGCAAGGGCGATCGAGTGCGTGCCCACCTGCCGCGCGGCGAACCGCACTTTCCAGGAGGGGTTTCGACCGTTGAGAAGGCGCTCTGGATTCGAGCCGGCGAGGTCGTACTGCATAAAATAAAAGGCGGGGACAGTGACCTCGCTCCCGTCTGGTTGCGTGATGATGCCGCGCGCGTCCACCTCCTCCGGGTCGAAGGGATTGGCGTGGGAAGTCGAAAGCTGGAATGTCACCTCCAACCGCGCATGACAGGCGACGGTGGCGGGAGAGACGACCACCTGCGAGATTTGCGTGGCCTGGGCGCGGGGGAGCGCCGCCACGAGGAGAAGAACGGCCAGGAAGCGAGCGATCACGGCGGGGCCCTGCTGGTTCGCGTTGTCCGGCACTTCGGCGCTCAAGGCAAACAGGGGTTCGAGCGGGAAGTCACTCCCATTCGAACCCCCGCCGCCCGCCACCACCTCGCCACTCTCAATAGACCGCGAGCCCGTCCGACAACTCCGCCGGAGGCGCGATCGTGGTCACGGCGCGGATCTCATCGACGCGCAGCGTGTAGAGGTCGTCCTGCGCGGCTGCCCCAAAGGTCAGGCCATGGCGCATCACATGCTCCATGTTCGCGAGAGGCTCGGCCTTGTCGATCTCGAAGACCAGCGTCTGGAAGCCGCTGTTGGCCGTCAGCGTCTTGAAGTCGTGGTTGTGGTACTGGAAGGAGTTCAGGACGATGTTGGTATCCTCGAGATACGTGGTCGTCTGGGTAAAGTAACCCACGTCCAGGGGCGTGCCGCTGGTGTTCTCGAGGCTGATGTCCACCTCGATGTAATTGTAGTTGCTGGCGTCGGTGGGACGGCCGTTGAAGCCCGCCTCAAAGCCGTTCTGCCAGGACCACGCCGGGCCGAAGGGAATGCCCTCCCCGGATTGCGCGTATTGCTGTTGCCATTGGAGGACGCCGTCGGTGCCGGGGTGATCCACGCGCGAGAAACCCGTCTGATCCTGCCCCGTGTTGCCGACGATGGCCGCGCCATTGAAGTTCAGGAAGATCCCGTGGAAACCGTTGTTGGGATCGTCGGACTTGAAGTCGCAGTAGGTGCGTGACCCGAGGGGAGTGCCCGTCGAGCGGACCTCGCTCACGTAGAAGGTGAGGACTTCGGAAGATTGCTCCGCCGGCAGGGCGCGCACGTTCACGCCCCAGGTGCGGATGTAGGCAATCTGCGCCGGTGTCAGCACGTTGAGGTTGAAGCTGATCGTCTGGGGTACACCGGCGGTCAGCGTGACGTCGGAAACGCCGACGTAGGTCGAGCTGGGCGTGGCCTGGACATAGAATTGCAGGTTTTGCGCCGCCACGTTGCCCTCGTAGCGGATGTCGAACTCGATGGTGGAGAGACCGGTGAGGTCCACGCCGCCCGCCGTGTTCTGGAAGAAGGCGTCGGTGTTGTTGAAGCCGTCGCGGATGGCCCCCCCCACACCCGTGATGTCGAAGCGCAGCTCATGGTTCTGGGTGCCGCCGTTGAAGTAGTTGGCAATGTTCGAGATGCCCGCGCCGAAACCAATGCCCCATCCCTCGACGCTGCCATCCTCGAAATTGTTAAGGACGCGGGGACTCTGTGCAAGCGCCGGAGCCGCCAACCCGCAAGCGATCGTGAAAGCGAAAACACCTGCCAATTGCTTCCGAACCATGGGTGCGTACCGTCCTGTGTTGAGATGGTGGGACCAGTGATCCCGGATTGGACCAGCGCGTTTTGGAGCGTCGTCGCGAGGCGAATGCCTTGGGGGTGACAGGGGCTTCCGCCGGGACGGAAAACATTTTCCTTTTCTGGCCGGAAACCTGCCCTTTCATTGGACGGCTGTCAACGGGAAACGACTCCCCCTCAATCCGCCC
>CAYTRP010000163.1:0-1927 GCA_964440195.1 uncultured Candidatus Sumerlaeota bacterium | reverse complement strand
ACGCCCTTTTCAGCCTCTCCATGGCATGCCTTCTCCCGGCATCCCCCACCTCCGGGTGCTGGAGCGAGCCGACGAGGAAAATCATTTGCCGGAATCCTCCCCCGCCAGGTCCAATTTCAAGCCAATATCCGTCCGGAACGCGGGGAGGCGAATCCCCCCGGTTCCGGCGGCAAAGGGGGTTCGCGCCAACACCTCCCCCGTCTGCGTGTCCCATGACTCCAGCACGCCGCTCCGCCCCGTCAGCGAGTTGACGGGCAACGTCACGTCCTTCAGGAGCGGGAACGCCTCGCCCGGATCGGGGTCGTGGGCGATGAATGACACCGTGGTGGCGTCTGCGCGGCGCAGCCATATGAGTTGGCGGTCGCCGAGATCGAGACTCGATGCCTCCATCGGGATGTTGTCCGCGGTGCGGAAATGATGGCGCGACGTGGTTCCCGGTCCGGCGTCGAGTTGCTCGCCCCGCACAAAGGCCGAGATTCCCCGATACCGGTGCCACAAGCCGCGCGGCGCGATGTAGCCGTCCCACCACCAACTCATGGCGCCGCCGGCGGCTCCGCCGGTCAGCGATGCCCAGTTGGTTGCGTGCAGGTGGTGCCCGGTCAGATCCGAGGTCGGCGGCATGTGGGACATGCCGATCTCCCCCAGGAAGACGGGCTTGCCAAAGCGGCCGCGCGCGCTGGTGACCAACCAAAACACCATCGGCGGCCAGTTGCCCACCTCATAGGCGTGCGGCTGGACGAAGTCGATCGAGGGCGGCATGTATAGCCGGTCATCCATGAGCGAGCTGATCGTGAACATGTGATCGTTGGGATCCCATTGCCTCACGACACCGCTCATTTCCTCGATCCACGGGCCGAGATTGTCGCCAACCAGGCCGTCGGTCCACTCAATCTCGTTGAACCATTCCCAGGCGAGGATGTTCGGACTGTGGGAATAGCGCGCCATCAGGTAGCGCAGGCGCCGTTGGAATAGCGCCCGCGCCGTCGCGTCGGTGAAAAACCCGGAGGGATGGGAGAGCGGACCGCCGTTGGCCGAGTTGTAGGGGTTGGAGTCCCACTCGGAGTTCACGCGCAGGCTCAACTGCCCGTGGTTGACCAGAACCAACTGCATTTGGATGCCCAGCTCCTCGCAGCGGCGCAGGATATGGTCAAGGCGCCACAGCGCGGGTTGGCGCTCGTCGTATTGTCCGAGCCCCGTGTCGGACCATTCGGGGTTGAAGCCGATGGAGAACATCCACACACGGATGAAGTTTCCGCCCGAGGCGGCAAGGGCCTCCAGCCACTCGTCGTAGGCCAGCGTCTGCCGGTTGCCATCCCCGTGGTCGGCATACCAGCACAGGTTTAACCCGATGGGGAAGTACGTCGAACCGTCGTCGAAGGCGAACACATGCGGGTTGCGCGTGCTGACGCGAACGAAACCGGGGTGCTGCGAATTCGCGACGTCGAAACCGGATTCGAAGGCAGTTGAACCGTTGCGATCCGTCACCGTCACGCGCACGCTCCAGGTGCCGGCCTCGGTGGGGGTGAACCGCACACGCCACTCGGGAGCCTCTCCCGCGATCAATTGCTCCTGCCCCTCCAGGTCGTGACGTTCAAAAGGCCAGTAATAAAATCCGGGCACCGTGAGCATCCGGCCCGACGGCGCGGTGAACTCGGCCACGACCGAGATGTCGCCGGGGTCGTAGGGATTCTCCCATGTGGCGGCCAGATCCACGCCAAGGTCCATCGGCCGCAAGCGAACGGCCGGTACGGGCGGAATGACCAGCGACCGCACGACCGGTTCTCCCTCGTGGGTGCTCCCGCGATGGTCGGCGGGACGGAAGTTGACCACGGGACTGATGACGCGGCGGCCGCCGCCAATGCGTGAGAGGCCCCTTTCGGCCGACGGGTCGTGGCGCACCGCGATCTCGAAGAGCGAAAAACCGTAG
>CAYTRP010000162.1:6767-7760 GCA_964440195.1 uncultured Candidatus Sumerlaeota bacterium | reverse complement strand
CACGTCGGTCAGGGCATCGGACCGGAAGTGGAGCTTCAGGTCGGCATTGAGTTCATCGACCTGGACGGCGGACAGGGGCATGAAGCGCGGTTCCTTGGGGGGGCTGGCGTTCGGGTCCAGAACGGCGAAACGGGCGTGTGGGAGCAAGCTATATGGAACCTGTCAGCATGGCCGCGAGGGCTGCCCGGCTGCGGAACATGCCAGCGCGATCCGCAGGCAGGCCTCCGCGTCGGAGGCGGCGTCGTGGTGCTTCAGGGGAATGCCAAGGTGCTGGGCGACGGTCGGCAACTGGTGATTCCGCAGGTGAGGGAAATTTTGCCGCGCCAGCCGGACGGTGCACTTGAAGGTGAATCGCTTCGGAACGACAATATCGTAGTGTTCCAGCAAGGCCGTCAGGACGCCCCGGTCGAAATTCGCGTTATGCGCGCACAATTTCTGCCCGACGATGAGCCCGGAGATTTCATCCCACAATTCCGCGAAGGTCGGCGCCTGAAGGACCATGTGCGGGGTGATTCGGTGAATCTTGATGAAGCTCGGCTCGAATTTCATTTTCGGGGGACGGATCAGGTGGGACCGGGTGACAATCCCGCCGTTTTCCTCGAAGGCGAAGCCAACGGCGCAGGCGCTCGCCGAATCGTAGTTGGCCGTTTCAAAGTCGATGGCGATCATCGCGCGCTCCCGTGTCGTGGCTCCCGTGTCGTGGTTGGGGCGAGCACCTACCGCCCCGGAGGACGCGATACAAGCGGGAGTTTACTGTTTGCCAGGCCCGATCATGGCCCCCAGCCTGCGAATCATGGGCTCCACGCGCGGCGTGGCGGCCGCGGCGTTCAGGCGAATGCAATGGTTGAACTTGTTGGAGGAGGAGAAGGCGCAACCAGGCGCAATGGAGAAGCCACACTCCACCGCCTGGGCATACACCTTCATGGAATCGGTGCCCGGCGGCATCTCGCTCCAGTCCACCTTCGGCAGCATCGGCTCGGCCGGCAGGCCGCC
>CAYTRP010000162.1:6005-6757 GCA_964440195.1 uncultured Candidatus Sumerlaeota bacterium | reverse complement strand
ATCTCGACCCAAAGCACGAATCCGCCGGAAGGACGCGAAACCCGCGTGCCCGGCGGGAACGCATCGAGCACAAGCGCGCGCAGCCAGTCGGTGCGCTGGCGGTATTCGCGGGAAATGCGCCGCAGGTGATGGTCGTAGCCCCCCTCGGCGAGGAACTCGGCGAGGACCATCTGGGGGAGCGTGGCGCTGGAGATGTTCGTGGCCATCTTGCGGCTCTGCACGCGGTCGAGCAGCCGGCCCGGCACGCACCAGCCGATGCGCATCCCCGGGGCGAGCGTCTTCGAGATGGACCCGCACAGGATGACGTTGCCGTCGTTGTCGAATGCCTTCGCCACCTCGGGGACGCGCTTCTCGAAGGAGATGTCGCCGTAGAGATTGTCCTCGACGAGGGCGACGCCGCGCTCGGCGCACATTTCCACAAGGCGGCGCTTGCGCGCCTCGGGCATGCGGCTGCCCATCGGGTTGTTGAAGTTCAGGATGCCGATGACGGCCTTGATCGGATGCGTGTTGAGCGCCAGTTCAAGCGCCTCCAGGCACATCCCCGTCTCGGGGAGCGTCGGAATTTCCACGGTGCGCACGCCGATGGTTTCCAGGCTGGCGAGGAATCCGTAATACATCGGCGATTCGACGGCCACCAGGTCGCCCGGTTGCGTCAGGCATTGCAGCGTCAGCACCAGCGCCTCATTGCATCCGTTCGTGACGACCACCTCGTCCGGGGTGACGGCGCAACCGGCGGTGATCAGGCGGCGGGC
>CAYTRP010000162.1:0-5995 GCA_964440195.1 uncultured Candidatus Sumerlaeota bacterium | reverse complement strand
GGTCCTCGTAGCGCATCGCCCGCTCGGGGCTGCGGCGGGCAATGGCCGACATGCGGCGGCGCAGGTTTTCCAGGGGCAGCAGTTCCGGATCGGGAATCGCCGGGCCGAGGGGCACCAGGTTCGGATCGCGGGAATCGGCAAGGATGCGCCGCGTGACGGAATCCAGAATCGCGGTGTGTGGAGCGGATGGCGGCTCGGGGGGCGTGCGGGAAACAGGCTCGGGGCCGCGCGCCAGAACATAGTAGCCCGATTGGGGGCGGGCTTCGATCAGGCCGGTGCTTTCAAGCTGCCGATAGGCCGACAGGACCGTCGTGACACTCACGCTCCACTCGCGGCTCAGGTCGCGAACCGAAGGGAGCCGATCGCCTGCGCCAAAGGTCCCCTGACGGATGAGGGATCCGACCCGGGAAGCGATCTGGTCGTAGAGAGGAGCTTGGGAAGATTCGGCGACGATGCTCATAACTCACATGACTTGTCCGATTGGGAAGGGTAAATTCAAGCGAAGTCATGCGGCGGGAGCAGTACAATTGCCACGAAACCGCAGGATAACAGTCTTCCAAAACGGCAACTGTGCTCGTCACAATTGTGCCCATCTGGATCTTGTCAACTCGGCCAACTCATGGAAGACTCTCCCTGCGTCGCCGCGAAAGGAAGGCTCACTCCGATGCTCCAATCGTCTCACATAACACTCAATAAACTCGACTTGCATGGCGGGTGCTTCAAGCCTTGCCCGGCTGTCGATGCGGAAGCCATCGCGCTTTCTCCCCGTCAGGTTCTTCGGGTGGAGAGTTCGCGCTCGACGCGCCGAATCCGTTGCTCACGGGGAACTGTTTGGATAACAGTCGAGGGAAGTCCTTTGGACCTGATTCTGGGCTCGGGAGAGACCGTCGACCTGCCGGTCAATGGTTTGGCATTGGCGGAGGCCCTGGCGGACAGCTCCATCGAGGTCGTTCCCGGAGGGTGATCCAGTGCCATGCGGCAGGGGCCATGGGGCAGGGGCTACTTGGCGGGCCGATGCAGTTCCTTGGCATCGCCGCTGAAGAGATGGGCCGATGCTCGCCACACATGGTAGCCGACTCGGTCGATCCAGCGGATGGCGTCGAGTTGTCGCAAGGCCAGTTCGGGAGAGATGCTCGCGGCAGCCGTATCCGCCAAGACTTCCTGGCGACGGTTGCGACGCGAATCGGCGAGTTGGGCCGAGAGCTTGCCTAGCCTCTCGATGGCTTCAGAGTCCGCGTTGAGCTGCGTGGGGCTGAAAATCTCGCCAAGGGCCGTGGCGAGTTCATCGGCACCGGCTCTCAGTCCCGGAGCCTCCCGGATGGTATCGAGATGATTCTTGTCCCCGAGTGCATCGCCAAGACTCCGCAGGTGATCGATGGCATGGGCGACGGAAAGACGGCGGAGCTGAACGGCGTCTTTACCCAAATCGCCGGAAACGCCCGCGAGGAAATCGGTCGTTCGCGTGAGAGCATCCTGGGTCGCGCTGGCGACCGGCTCAAGATCCCGGGCGGATTCAAACTGTAGCATCGACCGGGCAATGCGTGACTGCTCGACAAGAACGGCGACCAGGGTCCCGTGCGCGGCCTCGACGGCGGCCTGCGGTTCCTGTGCCAGGATCGGATCGAGAGTTCGCGTCAGGGCGGGACCGCGGTCGGGCATGAATTCGGTCAGCTTCGTGGCGATCACGTTTGTCAGGGGCACGAAAATCACAACACCGACCAGCTTGAAGAACGTGTGGAACGCCGCCAGCGCGATCTCCTCGCTTCCACCCCCCACGGCCAACGACACCGCCACGAAAGGGCCGAGAAGGATGACGGACACCACGGCCGCCGTGACATTGAAGAGGACGTGGACAATGGCCGTGCGCTTGGCGGGGACGCTGGCGCCGAACGCCGCGATAGCCGACGTGGCCGCGGAGCCGATGTTCTGCCCGATGACGAGGGCCACCGCCTGGTTGAAGTCCACATTGCCCGTGTGAAGCGCCGTCAGCGTCGTCGCGATGGCGGCGCTGGAGGACTGCATGATGACCGTCATGAAGAAGCCGAAAACGACCAGGATCAGGCGCCCAAGAATGCCGTCGCCGGGCAGGCTGGAAGGATCCAGATGCTCGCTCAGGGCGCCCATGCCATCCTGCAAGGCACCGATGCCGACAAAGATGAGACCGAAGCCCGCGAACGCCATGCCCGCCGACGCGACCCGGTCACGCCCCAACAGCCGCATCAGGGTCCCGATGCCGATAAAGAGATAGGCAACGCGGCTGATGCTGAAGCCGAATCCAAGAATGGCGACCATCCAACTGGTGCTGACCGTCCCCAGGTTGGCGCCAATGATGACGCCAATGGAGTTTTGGAAGGTCAGGAGGCCCGAACTGACAAAGCCGATGGTGGTGAGCGTGGTCGCCGTGGAGGATTGCACGAGCAGCGTCAGGACAGTGCCCGCGCCCACGGCGGAGAGCGTGCCACTGGCGAAACGGCTGATGATATTGCGCAGGGAATCTCCCGCCAGGGCCTTGAGCCCGTCGGTCATGAGGATCATGCCGAGCAGGAAAAGCCCGACGCCGCCAACCAAGAGCACAAACACGCGCAGCCCCCTCCGAACGGGCAAGAGGAGGAGGCTGCGCGAGATGGGGTGGTGAATCAAGTAGAAGGTGCGGGGTGGTTCAGTTCGCGTGGGGACTGAGCGCCAGCAGGTCGAATGGTTCCGTCAACTGGACGGGGCCGTCCTCGACGTGGATCGTCTTCACTTTCGTGCTGAAGTGCTCGCCCTTTGAGGCGATGAGCTGCCACTCGCCGGGGCCGAGTTCGATGGTGAACGATCCATCGGGGCCGGTGACAACTTCGTCCAGGTCGGAATGCTTCTGGATGGGCAGGGCATGGTTGATGTTGGCGAATGAGCCAACCGTGACGCGCGCGCCTTCGATCGGAAGGGGTCCGGTGGGACCGATGCTCATGGCCCGCACGACGCGACCCGTCACCAGATACTTTTCGCCGATGGCAAGTTCAAGAACCTGCCGCTCTCCCCCGCTGCCAATGTCGAAGTTGCGGAAAGTCATGCGCCCGGTTCTCTTTCCACCCGCGTCGAGTTCAAAGGCGGCGACGACCAAGGGACCTGCCTCCCTCTTGGAAGCGTATGACAGTCCTCCGTTATCGGTGCTGTTCACGCGCGTTGTTTGAATGGGACCCAGACCGGTTATCGTTCGATCCGGAACGCGGCTGAAGTATTCGTAGTGAGGAATCGGCAGTCCGGTTTCGGCGTCCACCACGCGCAGGGACACCCTGTTGTGCGAGGTGAGCATCGCGTTGATGGGACTGTCCAGGGCTTTGCCTTCCCCGGCACTCACCTCATGTTTGTTGAGTCCTTGGGCCATGAAGCTGACATGGTAGACCCTTCCCTCGGGCACGTTCTCCATCTTCCAGTACCCATCGTGTTCGGATTGGGCGGTCAGGGTGATGTGGGCGGGAGGCTTGAGGCCTTCCGGATCGATGTGTTCCACATGGAGCCTGATAGAGGCGTTACCCACGGGCTCCGCGTCATCGTTGGTGACGACACCTTCAAAGAGGCGGCCGGTGGTTGTGCGTATCTCGAGGTCGCGAATGACCTGGCCGGGGGCGATCTCAACCATCACATCCTTGGGCGCGATCTCCTTGGACCGGGAATTCTCCTGGACGATTTCATAACGGCCCGGGATGACATCCCGAAACAGGAACGTGCCATCGGTTCGCGTGAAGGTCATCATGAGTTCATGCGGGGTGTACGCAATGTCCCTTGGCGCCCATTCAAGCCGAAGGCCGACGTTGGCAATGCCACGGCCCGCCGAATCCTTGAACACACCCGAAATCATGCCATAGGGTTGCAGTTGAACCTCAACCGGAGCGGACGATTCATCAATGGGAAGGGGGAGAGCGGCTCCCCCGCGGGCAGAGCGAATGATGACGAGATCCTTGTCCGACGCGGTGAAAGTGAGGCCGAATCGGCCTTGATCGTCGCAATCAACTCCAACCGGATCGCGCGTGGTATGCACCCATGCGCCGGCGGCGGGTGTGCCATCCACTTCCAGGACGGTGCCCTGAAGGACGGGGCCGCGCTTGAGTTGGATCGTTTGTGTCTCGCCGGGATCAAAGCGGTGGCCGGAATAGCCGAAGAGCTTCGAGAAGCCCCGGTACGTGTCGGGAGCAACAACGTATCCAACAGGAATCAGTGTCTCGGGAACCTGCCCCCGTACGATCCATTCCTGGGCGGCCAACAATGTGGCGCGTCCCTCGTGATCCGTCACGACGGTGCCAGATGGAGTGCGAGTCATCGGGCGGCGACCGGGGATCTCCGTGTGGAATTCGATGGTGGCGAGCTGGACACCGGCAACCGGTGCCCCCGTCTCGACGTCAACCGCTTTGAAGTGCAGCTCCATCATGACAGGCGGATCGATGCCGATGTCGATCTCTTCGCTCTGCCCCGCCACGATGGTGGCACTGAATGAATCGCGGCTCTTGAGGTCCGGCGATGTGGCGAAAACGGTATAGACACCCGGAAGGATGCCGCGAATCTCGTAGCGGCCATCGCGGGCCGTTTTCGCCGTTTTGGCGGAAGCGAGGGTTTGAGTAAAATCCGAGACACTCTCCATGTTCGATTTTGCAAAGGCCACACCCCAACCATCGAGCGGCGTATCGCCCTGGGAGACCGTTCCGCGCACGGTCTCGCCGCGCGCCGGAACGGTGATGGTGAGGCCACTCGCGCCCACCAGGACGCCCTGCTCAAAGTGAGCGGGCCAATCATCGTGAACGACGGGCAGTTCCATTGTCTTGTCCGCCGGCAGGCCCGCCAGGCGAAACGCGCCGTTGGAATCCGTCACGGTCACCGAGGCCGCTGTGCTCAAATAGCCTTTCTCCAACATGGGCGCGAAGTCAAAAGGACTAAGAATTGGAAAACCCACGACGAAATTCGAAAGTGGTTCGCCACTCGGCCCTTGAACGCGCCCCGCAAGGACTCCCTCATTGGGGAGTGGAACCTCGATGGTGGGCTTGCCCAATGGCTCCCAGATGTCCGGCCAGAGCCAGACGGCCTGGTTGGCGTAACCCTCCGCGCGCGCGTGGAGGAAGAAATGGGTATCCGAGCTGTTCGATTGCGGGAGTTGGATGGTGAAGGAGCCGTCTTCCGCCGTGACGACATCGCCTCGGGTCTTGATCTCCGTGTCGGTGAAACGAGGCAGATCCTCCGTGTCGGGACCCACGGAATAGAGCATGATGCCGATGGTGGCGCCGGGGATGCCTTCGCGCGTGGCGGCGGAGAGGATGCGGCCCGTGGCGGTGAAGGAATTGGCCATGAGCGCGGGATCGGGTTGGGGTTCTTCGGCGGGTTCGGAATCGGCGGTGGCGGCGTTCGCCAATTCGGCGGATGGTGGCATTCCGGATTGTTGACCGGCGCCGGGATGTTCGGTGGCGGTCGCGGGGGTGGGGGCGGTGGTGTTGGCGTTCACCATTGCCACCACATCGGTCCGACCCGGCGGATCGGACCGATCCGATGAAACCGCAAACCCCAATGGCGCGGCCAACGCCCACACCAAAACCGCCACACCCGCAACACACGCGGCGGCGGTGGCAATCGCGGGAATGGAAAACGGCAGGGCGAACGCGGCGGCTTCGGCGGGCGCGATGGCGCCTGCCCCGGCGACGGTGCCGGATGCGTTGGCGATGAGATCGGCGGAAGCCACCCACGAAATCGCGGCGGGCGCTTCGGCGGCGTAAAGTGCCAACGCCGCCCCGGCGGGGAGCGTGATGCCCGCCTTGCGCAGTTTCCGCGCGAGCAGTTCCTTTCCCCGCCGTACATGGGTCTGCACCGTGCGGGCGGGAATGCCGAGGATGTTGCCGGCCTCCACATGCGTGGCGCCCTCGATCTCGCAGGCGAGAAGCGCCTCGCGATAGGGATCGGGGAGAGTGCCGAGAAGGCGCCGCACGGCCTCGGCGATCAAGCGGTGATCCGCCACCTCGTCCGGGCCGGGGCC
>CAYTRP010000161.1:0-7769 GCA_964440195.1 uncultured Candidatus Sumerlaeota bacterium | reverse complement strand
TACCGTCGGCCGGCTTGATGTAGCCGAACCGGATGTTGAAGCCGTGGCCGAACACGAGAGTGTCGCCTGCGGTCAGGTTCGGCGCGATGGACTCGGCGTAGAGGTTTTGGCTGTCGGCGAGAATGTCGCTCAGGTACGCGGCGAGTGGAGGGGAGGTGTAGGAGAGGATCTCGCGCAGGCTTTCCTCTGGAGGAAGCCTCGACTCCGGGTAGTTCCGCGTTCCAAATCCGCGATAGTTGCCCTTGATCTTCGCATTGGTCAACTCCTGGGCAAGGAGCGTGGCGGTGAACCGGGCCGGATCCTCGACGGCCGTCCATCCACGAAACACCGTGCCCCTCGGCAGATTCCCGCGCGCCACCTGTTCGTTGCGCGTGGCGTGCCGAAAATAGCGCAGCGGGACATAGGGTTGCTCGACCGGCGTGACCTTGACCGTCGAGGTAAACTGCACGAAATCGGTGGCTGGAACCAGCGTGTAGCGGGCCTCCGTGCCAACCTTGCGGTTTGCGTCCCACTCGATGGCGATGCAGCCATCATTGAAGGTCAGTCCGGCGACCTCCGCCGACCACCACTCCGCGCGCTCCGCCGGATCCCAGCCGCGCCCGAGCGGGTCCCCCTCGAACAGGCGGTCATCCCCGATGATTGATCCTTCCAAGGACTTCAATCCCATCGATCGCAGTTGTGAAGTCCAGTCGCGAAGCAGCTTCGCGGCATCCTTGCGGTCCTGCTGGAACCGGGAACCCAGCGCGGGATCGCCGGCGCCCCTGATGATCAGGCGGCCGTTCAACTGACCCGCCGCGCCGATCTCGCCTTCCATCAGGACGGTTGTGCGAAAGGTGTGGGTTGGCCCCAGGACATCGAGGGCGGCGGCTGCCGTGAACAGCTTCACGAGCGAGGAGGGGGTCATCCCCTCGGTGGTGTTGAGGCGCGCGAGATGCTCGCCCGCGCCGGCATCCACGACAAAGGCTCCGAATCTCGCCTCGTCTCCAAGGCCGGCGGCCTTGAAGGCCTCCTCCAGTTGGCGCTCAAGTTCATTGGGCGGGAGTTGCGCGGGCAGCACGTTGGCGGAACCGATGCCCAGGAGCAACATCGCCGCGAGAAGAAGCCGAAGAGGAATGGACATGAAGGATCACCTTGAAATCGCGGGATCATGCCCCGCCGTGTTTCACCCGCAAAATTGGAGACAGCCTCGTGGCGAAGCAAGGGGCGAAATGGCGCACCGCCTTGATCCGGCTGTCGAGTTCGGCTCCTGGAGAGCTTGCCGCCGGCCTGATCGCCGGGCACTTGGAGGGGGTGTCCGGCCCTGCCGCTACTCCATCCCCATGACTTCGAGAACGGCATCCATGTCGGCGGGGATGTCGATGAAGGGGGAACTGTTCTGGATGGCAAAGTCGGGGTCCTTGAGGCCGTGACCCGTCAGGATGCAGACGACCGTGATCTCCCCTCGTTCACGCACCAGGCGGTCCAGATCGCCGCGTGCCGCCGACTTGAGAAGGCCAGCCACCGAGGCCGCCGAGGCGGGTTCGCAGAAGATTCCTTCCCGCGAAGCCAGAAACTTGGATGCCGCGGTGATCTCCGCGTCCGTGACCATGTCAATTTGCCCGCCGGATTCGTCCCGGGCGGCTTCCGCCTGCTGCCAGGATGCCGGGTTGCCGATGCGGATGGCCGTTGCGAGGGTCTCAGGCTTGTCCACCTTGTGCCCGCGAACGATGGGGGCGGCTCCCTCGGCCTGGTATCCCCACATCAGGGGCACCTGCCCGATCCGGCCCAACCGTTGGAATTCGCGATACCCCTTCCAGTAGGCGGTAATGTTTCCCGCGTTTCCAACAGGGATGCAGTGAATGTCGGGGGCGCGCCCTCCCAACTGCTCGCAAACCTCGAATGCACCCGTCTTCTGCCCCTCGATCCGATAGGGATTCACGGAGTTGACGAGAGTGATGGGGTGCTTCTCGGTAATCTCGCGAACCATGTCGAGCGCCGCGTCGAAGTTGCCGTCGATCCGGATCACTTTCGCTCCGGCAATGGTTGCCTGGGCGAGCTTCCCCAGCGCGACGTTCTTCCCGGCGGGGATGAGGACGGCGCATGAAATCCCCGCCCGGGCGGCATAGGCGGCGGCGGAAGCGGAGGTGTTGCCCGTGGAGGCGCACATCACCGCCCTGGAGCCCTCCTCGACGGCTTTGGTGACCGCCATGGTCATCCCGCGATCCTTGAAGGAGCCGGTAGGGTTCAGGCCCTCATACTTGACATAGACTTGCACTCCCTTCCCGCAGGCTTCCGAGAGCCAGCAGCAGGGGATCAGGGGGGTATTCCCCTCATGCAGCGTGACGATGGGCGTGGTGTCGGTGACGGGGAGGAACTCCCGATACCGGCGGATCAAGCCCGGCCAAGACACGGTGGAAGTCAGGGAATCAGTCGCAGAAAGGGGCATCGCGCGGCACTCCATCCAAATAACCGTCGCCGGACGGTAGGCCGGCCGGCGACGTGGTGACAATAGGGGATGTGGACAACTCAACGGAAGGAATCGGGCGTCAGCCTTACCCCTTACCCGCGTTGATCATATCTTCAGGCGTCAGGTCATCGCCCTTGTAGTCGATGGTGAAGATTCCAAGGAAGAAGTCGGAGAATTCCGACACGTCCACATGGGCGCGCAGCATCAATCCCAAGTGCGTGATGAACGGCTCGCTGATGGCGGCTTCGGCGCCGATGAAGCCCCAATACTGCCAGCCGCGCTGCAAGTCGACGAACTTCAGGCGCAGGTCTTCGGGGATGTCGCGGTGCACGAGGTCCTTTGCCGGGCGTCCACGGACCGTGCGGTCGTTCATGCGTTCCTGCCACGTCGTCCGTTCCTTCTTGAAGTAGTTCGTGGAATCATAGTCCTGATTGATGTAGGAGGCATGCCAGGGGCCGATGCCGTAGCGGGTGCGATACTCCATGCCGGCGCCCGATCCGCGACCTTCGAGTTCGGCGGTCAGGCCATTATGCGTGATGGCGCCAAGGTGCAGGAACTCGGTGGCCTCGACGTACAGGCCCAAGGAGGGGGGCCATGGCCAGGTCGGCGACTTCTCCGTCTCGGCGGTCGTGCCGATGCCGAGGGCGAAAGTGTCGCGAAGGTCGTAGTAGCGGTTCGTGGCATAGCGGCAACTGCTGAGAGTGGTCGCCATCACAAGAAGCACAGCCGCCACTGACAACAGACGGCTCGCGGAGTTGTGGGACATGCTTGTCCTCGCGTCTGGATTTTCGTCCGCAGGTCATCGACGGACACTATTTGCTACACACTGGCACCGAGGAAAAGTTCCGCCGCCGATAGGGTCAAGACGAAAGCCGAAAGCCCAAGGCCCCGGTGACCGGCGACAAGGTCCTTCTCGATGAATTGCCCCGCCCCTGGATGTCGAGGCCGCGCTGGCGGGGTTCTTCACGGCAACCGCGTGTCACTCGTTGGCGATCGACTCCGCCAACGCCGCCACATCCCACCAATTGACCTCGCCGTCGCCGTTGATGTCTCCGGCTTCCACCGGAGGGGCGCTCCCCGCCGCGATCAGGTTGGCGAGGGTGGTGACGTCGGCGACGTTGACGACACCGTCGCCGTTGATGTCTCCGAAAATCGCGGACTCCGGCGTGAACGTGAAATTGAACACGCCGGGGCCGAAGTCGCCGGAGCCCCAGCCGCTGGCGGCGAACCAATAGGTTTGCCCGGCGGAGGCAGGGAAGGTGATGCGACCAACGGCGCAGGAGGCGTTGTCTTCCTCAAGCCTGTCCCCGCAGGTGGGGCACTCATCGCCTTGAAAGACCGTCAACCAGGTGTCGAAGCTCGATCCGCAAAGATCGGCGGAAACCTCGCCATTCGACGGCGCGGTGAAGCGATACCAGACTGTTGGCCGCTCGACGCGGCATGGATCGCTGCCGCTGGCGCCCGTGGTGTCGAAGGGATAGGCGCCGTTTTCCGTGACGACCGTGGCCGTGTCGCAGGTGTCTCCTTCCACCGGTTCTGTCGGCGTGAACGCGAACGTGAACACGCCGGGCCCGAAGTGGTACGAGAGTAAGCCACTGACGGCGAAATGATACGTCTGGCCCGCGACGGCGTTGAATGCCACCCGCGACTGCAAACCGCAGGAGTCGTCGTTCCAGACGACTCTCTCGCTGCACCCGGTCGGGCACGCCGCCCCCGCGAATACGGTCAGGTAGGTGTCGAAACTGGTGGCCGTGCAAAGGTCGGCGGAGACCGTGCCCGCCGCCGGCGCGGTGAAGCGGTACCACACCGTGGGAATGCCGCTCCCGCATGGATCGGTGCCGCTGGCGCCCGTGGTGTTGAAAGAATAGGCGCCGTTTCCCGTGATGACCGTGGCCCTGTCGCAGGTGTCGACGCGCGTATCGAGGTGAAACGCCGGCGAACGCCTCGAGACCACCTGCCCCGCGACCTCCTGCCCCGAGGCCAGGCGGAACCCGAAGCCGTCGTACCAAGTCCACGGGGCCTGGGCGTTGCGTTGCGCCGAGCGGCAAATCCGGGCGTGGCCGAGGTTGTCCCAGCCGCCGCCCCGAACCACCCGATCCGAGCCCGAAGGTGGCCCCGTCGGATCGGTCACGCTCCCGCCGGGGTAGGTGTCGTACCAATCCTGAACCCACTCATTCACGTTGCCGTGCATGTCGTGAAGGCCAAAGGCGTTGGGCAGCTTCTGGCCCACGGGGTGAGTCTGGCCTCCCGAGTTTCCGCAATACCACATGTACTGGCTACGGATGCCGTCGTCCTCACAACTGTCCCCGACGGATAGCGAGTCGCCGAAGTGGAACCGGGTCGCCGTCCTCGCCCGGGCGGCGTATTCCCATTCCGCCTCGGTGGGCAGGCGCATGGCCGCCGGGCCTTGGGCCGTGGTCGCGATGTGGAGGTTCAGCGCCGCGATGAAGTCTTGCGCGTCGTCCCACGAAACCATCTCAACGGGGCGATTCGCGCCTTGAAAATCGGAGGGATTGCTTCCCATGAGCGCCTGCCACTGGGCCTGGGTCACCTCATGCTTCCCCATGTAAAAGCCCTGGCTGATCGTCACATGCGTTTGTGGACCTTCAGAGCTGGAACGACCGCGCTCGCCGGGGGGCGAGCCCATGACGAACGCCCCCGCCGGGATGCCCGCCAGCACCAGCGGCACACCGCCGGGGAGGGTGATGGTGAGTTCATCGCCGCCTCCGCTTGAGGCGACGATCTCCACCTGGGCCTGTGGCCAAAAGGCGCCGGGCCGGTCCGTCCACGCATCCCAGACAATGTGATGGTCCACGCCGTTGACGATGCCCGAACCCGCGGCGCCGGAAAGATGTTGCGGCGCGGGCGTGACGTTCCACGTCTGGCCATTGTCGGGGGAAGCGAACACGGACACCATCATGGGGCCGTCGGCGCCGGAAAGGTTGTAGTGGATGTCCACCAGCCCGGAGCCGTCGGCCCGTTGGCTGGCGCGCACGTCCGTCACCGCCGGTTGGGCCAAAAGCGCCGCCGGGAGAAACGCCAGCAGCATCGCGAGGAAGAGCCACCGCGCCGGGGAGATTGAAGCATTGCCCGGGGGCGAAGGGTAAAATATCATAGACACGGCCATCTGTATAGCCTTCCTCCGGAGTGGCCGTGCATTGATCCTTCGACGTATAGGGAACCAACCATGCGAGAAGAACGCATGGCAATCGGTTTCGCCCGCTTGACGTGCCTCGACGGGAACTAACCCGAGGCCAGACGGAACCCGATGCTGCTGAACTGAGCAGACGGGGAGTCGTTGCTGCGGCTCGCCGAGCGGCAATTCCTGGCGTCGTTGGACCAACCGCCGCCCCGGAGCACCCGGCCCGTGCCCGACGATGGTCCCACCGGATCGGTCACGTTCCCGCCGGGGTAGGCGCCGGACCAATCCTGACACCACTCCCCCACGTTGCCGTGCATGTCGTGAAGGCCGAAGGCGTTTGGCAGTTTCAGACCCACGGATTTCGTGCCGTAGCCCGGTTGGCCGAGAGCTGCATTGTTCCCGCAATACCACATGTGCAGGCCGCGGATGCCGTCGTCTTCACAACCGTCCGCAACGGATAGCGAGTCGCCAAAGGAGAACCGGGTCGTCGTCCCCGCCCGGGCGGCGTGTTCCCATTCCGCCTCGGTGGGCAGGCGCATGGCCGCCGGGCCCTGGCCCGTGGCCACGATGTGGGCGTTCAGCGCCGCGATGAAGACTTGCGTGTCGTTCCACGAGACAAAATAGGCGGGATGGCTGGGGCCCATTCCATTGCCGGGCGACGGCGCCGTCACCGGCCACGAACCCATCAGGGCAAGCCACTGGGCCTGGGTCACCTCATGCTTGCCCATGTAGAAGTCCCGGCTGATCGTCACGTTCGTCAGCGGGCCTTCATCGGCATCACGGCCGCGCTCATCGTCCGGCGAGCCCATGACAAACGACCCCGCCGGAATGCGCGCCAACACCAATGGCACGTCCCCCGGAAGGGTGATGGTGATTTCATTGGACCTGGAGCCACCCCGCGCCGCCGAGGGTCCCGCGAAAAGCGCCCCCGGGAGAAACGCGAGCAGCGTCGCGAGGAACAGCCACCGCGCCGGGGAGATTGAAGCATTGCCCGGGGGCGAAGGGTAAAATAGAAGAGACACGGCCATCTGCATAGCCTTCCTCCGGAGTGGCCGTGCATTGATCCTTCGGCGTATATGGAACCAACCATGCGAGAAGAACGCATGGCAACCGGTTTTGCTTCGCGCGTTTTGGGCGCGATTTGAAGAGGGGCCTCGCGCGCAATTTGGTGGTGACGCGGTCGCGTTATCCTTTGCGCCGCCGCCCTCGCGCGGCTACCAAGCCGTGGGTTACGCCCGCGGAAGCGGATTTCGCGCCTCGCACGGCGTTGCCCGGACCTTCCACAGGGACGTTCCCCAGACATGTCCACAGCCACCGAATCGCCAGTCGAGAAGGAACCCGCGCCGGCGGGGGCTTCGGCCCTCTACCGCCGGGTGATCCTGAAGCTCTCCGGCGAGATGCTCAAGGGCGAGGAATCCTTTGGGATCGACCAGCCCTCGGTGCAGTTCATCGCCGACGAAATCCGAAGCATCCATGAATTGGGGGTGGAGGTCGGCGTCGTCATCGGGGGCGGGAACATCTTCCGGGGCAGCAGCGAAGCCGCCCGGGACATGAAGCGCGCGGTTGCCGACCAGGTCGGCATGCTGGCCACCGTGATCAACGCGCTCATGCTTCAGGATGCCCTGGAGCTGATGGGGACGAAGACGCGGGTCATGACCGCGATCGCGATGGCGAACATCGCGGAGCCCTACATTCGCCGCCGGGCGGAGCGGCACATGGAAAAGGGGCGCGTCGTGATCTTCGGCGCGGGCACGGGCAACCCCTTCTTCACGACGGATTCGGCGGCGGCCCTGCGGGCCAACGAACTCGACGCGGACGCCGTGCTCAAGGGGACCAAGGTGGATGGCATCTATACCTCGGACCCCGCCAAGGACCCCAACGCGCGTTTTCTTCCGACTTGCACCTACGAACGCGCCATCAAAGAAAATCTCAAGGTCATGGACGCGGCCGCTCTGGCGCTCTGCCGCGACAACGCCATGCCCATCGTGGTCTACAATCTCTCGCCCGGCAACACCCGCCGCGCGGTCGTGAACGGCGATATCGGCACCAAAGTAACCAAGGAGTAGTCTCGCACCATGGACCCTCGCCTGACGGAAATCCGCAAGTCATCGGAGCACAAGATGGAGGGCGCGCTCCACGCGCTCGACCCGGAGTTCAACACCGTGCGCACGGGGCGGGCCA
>CAYTRP010000160.1:0-7782 GCA_964440195.1 uncultured Candidatus Sumerlaeota bacterium | reverse complement strand
CGCCCGCGCGACACGGCCCTCGCCCGTGTCTTCCAGCTCATGACCCGGCGCGAAATCCTCCGCCGCCGTCTGGCCGGGATCGACCGCCAGATCGACGCCCTCCGTCGCAAACACGGCCTCACTCCCTGGCCCCCCAAGCCATGACCCCGGCCCCGATCACGCCCGCCGACCTGCTCGCCTGCCTCGCGGTGGGTGCGCTCGGCGGCGTGTGCCTCACTGTCGCCGCCTACCACCTCCGCGACTGGCTCCGCGCCCGCCGCGCCGAAACCATCCTCCGCAAATCCACCCTCTTCCGCTACCGCGCATGACCACCCAAGAAATCAAAATCGCCCTCGACATCGCCGACGAATCCGAAGCGACCTGCCTCGAATCGATCTGCACCACCGTGCGCAGTCGCGGCAAGTCTTGGCTCGACGTTTCCCCATTCCCTGACCCTACCGACGAAGCCATTTACGGCGCGCACATGCGCAGGGCCATCGACTGGCTTACCCGACGCGGTTTCATCGAGCGTCACCCCAAGCGGAAGCACCTGATCCGCATCACCCGGCACGACATGGGTCGCATCTCCCTTGCTCCTCACGAAAAATGAAGGCTCGCAAACACAAAAAGATCAGCCGCATTTTTCCCGGCGCGACCGTGATCTACCGCGGCAAAGCCCGGCACGTCATCGCCGAACTCAACACCGAGGCCGGCACAATCATCGTCCGCCTCGACGGATGCCGCCGCCGCAAGACCTACACCGTGACGGATCTCTGGACGTTCAAGCCCACCACTCCCCAACTTTCCCTTCAACTGGAGTTTCCGCAAAAATGATCTGGCGGTTGTTTTTGATCACAAAGTCCCTGCGCGCCGGGGAGGTCGTGAAAGCCACATGGCTGGCCGCCGAGTGCCGCGTCTGTGAAAAGACGATCTATCGTGACATCGCCTTCCTGCGCAAACGCCTCGGCTGCGTGATTCAATGGGAGCCGGCCCGGAACAGCTTTCAACTCATTAGCGCCCCCGATCCCCAGCTATGAGGATTTACCGCGCCATCCTCTGGGCCGAGGACCTGATTCCGAACACCGACCCTCGCGACCGCGACCGACTCCCCGCCGTCATCATCCGTTCCCGCGAGACCTTCTTCATCCAAACCTCCGATCAAGCCAAGGCCGTAAAAGCCTTCAAAGCCGACATCGGCAAACTCGCCAATGCTAAGCCCTAAACAAAAAGGCATCTACTGGAGTCTCTGGTCCGGCGTGTTGAAAGCGCGGAACTGGCAACATCTCAGCTCCAACGAGCAGGATCTGCACCGCTACGCCTTTCACCGCGAAAACAACCTCCCGGAGAGCATGACCGCCTTCAACAAGCGCGATCACTTCGACACCTTCAAAGCCGCCGCCCTCCGCGTCATCAAAGGCGACGGCCCCTCTGCCACCACCGCCGCCGAGGACGGCGAGCGCAAGCGCCTCATCTGGCGCATCAAGGAAGACGCGAAAAAGGCCGGGCTCGATGCCACCTACCTCGCGAAAGTCTCGACCGACCTCTACGGCCTCGCGTGCTGGGACGAACTCTGCATCGCCGATCTGACCAACCTCCGGGACACCATCCACAACCGCGCCGGCACCCGCCAGGGCCACGACACCCGCACCCAACCCCGCCGCCGCATGGTCCTGGACCCGACCAGGAAATTTTCCCCGAAACCTCAACCACACATCCCCGTCCATGCCGAACCAGACCCCTTCTGAAACGATGCCCTGGAAATGCCTCGACTGCCGGGCGCTCTTTGTAGGTCCGACAGACCGCACGCCGGAGGCCGGTTGCCCCGTCTGCGCGTCCAGTCAGGTAATCGACATCAACGTCACCCCGATCTCCGCCGCGGAAGCCAGGAAGATTGAGCAAGCTGTTGCTTATCTCGCCCTTCAGAAAATTTCTCGCCCGAACCGCTTTCAACTCATGTTCGGTCGGTCGCCCTTCAACGACCAAGATGAGGAACAGCCGGGAAAGGAGGCCGGCCATGGAAAGTGACTCGATTCCGGCTGTTCCTCCTCCATCGCATGGTTCGGCATTCGCGCTCACCGTGCAAGAAATCCGCCATCTAGCACAATTCTGCGGGATGGTGATCCAAGAACCAACCGCCGCCGAAGCTGAGGACGAACGCGAAACGGAAATCATAATCGCGCCGTGGCCTGAGAAGGGCGTGAGGGATGACGACGGGTCGCTGCCGCCGCACAACCACATCGCCTACCTCGCGGAATATCCCGAAGAGGGATGCGTTCCGCTTGGTTCGCCGAACGACCAAGGGGAGGCACGCCGCCAATGACTACCGAATCCACTACCGACGTTCCCGGCGTTGCCTCGCCCGCCTTGTTGGGCAGTTTGGATTTGAAGGAACTGTCCATCAGAACCCTCGAATTGTTTCAGGTCAAAACTCACAGTGAATTGGGCCGGGCACTGATGGCCTGCTGTGTTTCGGGCGACATGGAAAAAATGCGCAGGTTATCGGAAATGGTCGGCGACCTGTCCGTGGACTGGCTGCAGCGAATCTATCAATACTATCTCGCGGATCGCGCCGCGAAAAAACAGGACTATACGCCGCAGAGCTTAGCGCGGCTCATGGCGCGGTTGTGCGGTGATGCGGACGTGATCATCGACCTCTGCGCCGGGAGTGGGGCGCTCACCATCCAGCGGTGGATCGAGAACCGGGACGCCCGCTTCGTCCTCTACGAAATCGATGGCCAGGTGATCCCCTACCTGCTCTTCAACCTCGCGCTGCGGAACATCGTCGGCGAGGTGCATCATGCCGACGTGCTGAGCGGCGAGTCCTTCGCGCTCTACCGGGTGGAGCGCGGGGAAAAATACGGTCGCGTGGAGGTGGCGTCATGACCGTCTCGCTCATCTCGAATCCTCCTTACAACCTCGCTTGGGAGCCGCCACCGTTTGCGGAAATGGAGCCGCGCTTCGCGGCGTGTGAGCTGCCGCCTAAAAACAACGCGAACCTTGCCTTCGTCCTGACGGCGCTCGACCGAGTGACCGGCTGCGCGGTGATTCTACTGCCCTCTGGCGCACTGGGCGCGGGCAACGAGGCGGAGACCGCAATCAGAAAATACCTTGTCGAAAAGAACTATCTCGACGCCGTGATCGCGTGCCCGGAAAGCATGTTTGAGTCCACGAGCATCCCAACCTGCCTCCTTGTGCTGAACCGGGCGAAAACGACAACGCGGATCACCTTCCTGGACATGGGCACCTCTCATGGAACCGAGGCGCGCAAACAGACCGGTCAGCACGGCAGGGCTGGCCACCTCAAGCGGGAATACACAAAAGTCGTGAACGTCTTCCGTGACGAGGACATCGAGCGCGCGCTGGCGGCGATAAGCTCACGGCATGATGAGGCCGGTTTCTCGCGCAGCGTCTTGCCGGAGACAGTGTCGAAGATGAACTACAACCTGTCTCCAGCGCGTTATATCGAGGCGAAAGAAGAGGCGGCAAAACATCGCGAGTTCAGCGCCATCGTCGCGGACATCAACCGGATCGTGGCCGAAAAGAACGCCGTGAAGGTGACGGTCAACGAAACGCTGGCTCGGCAGCTTGGACTTGTGGAAGTGGCCGAGGCGAAGAACGCAGCGAATGGAAGTAATCGCGCCATCAATCCAACGCTGGAGTCGCTGGGGTGCCGGATTGAAGATGCCAGCTACATCTCGCTCTCTAAAAACAAAAACGAGTTTTCGTTTTCCAACCAGAGCAAGGAGTTCGTCTCATCGATACTGATGATGATTTTCCAAACGTGGAAGCATCACCTCTATTTCCTCAATGAGGAGGAAAATAGATATTTGGTCGAGCTGCGGGACGCCCTGCTGCCCGATTTGATGTCGGGGAAAATCAAGGCGGCTGATCTGCCCAACGCAGAGAGGAGCAACACATGACCGCCGCGCTTAACTCCGCTTCGCAAACCGACGTGTCCGGCGGTCATGTGTTGGCTCGCTCGTCAGGTTCTCCATTGCGGGTGTTGTCGCTTGGTGCTGGCGTCCAAAGCTCGACACTGGCGCTGATGATGGCGCATGGCGAAATTCTGCAATGCGATCACGCCATCTTCGCAGACACCGGGGCCGAGCCAAAGCATGTCTATGACTACCTCGAATATCTGACGCCACTACTTCCATTCCCGGTTCATGTCGTCTCTGCTGGCGACCTCGCGGCGGACTTCTTGCGCGCTCTACGCGACCCGAAAGGCCGATGCGGACAACCGCCGTTCATGGTGTGGAACCACCAAAAACAGGAGGGCGCGCGCATCTGGCGGAAATGCACGAAGGAATACAAGCTCGATCCAATTCGGCGGAAGGTGCGCGAACTCCGGGAAGAAAATCAGCACGTCGAGCAACTGATCGGAATCAGCCTTGACGAAGCGCACCGCATGAAGCCGAGCGGAGTCAAATACATCACGAATGAATATCCGCTGATAGACTTGCGGATGAATCGGCATGACTGCCTGAGATGGATCACGGGGCACGGCTATAAGACGCCGCCAAAATCAGCCTGTTGGTTCTGCCCCTACATGAGCAATCGTCGCTTGCGGGCCATGCGCGACCACGCGCCGGACGAATGGCAAAAGCTGGTCGCCTACGATACGGAGATGCGCCAGGCGCAAAAGGAGACCGTGAATGGAGCGAAAATCACCGGCACGTTATACGTGCATCGCGACTGCAAGCCCATCAGCGAAATCGACCTATCGACCGACGCTGACAATGGGCAGGGAGATTTGTTCGGCGAGGAATGCGAGGGGATGTGCGGACTATGAATATGGAGAACGTCGAAGTCTGCGAATCGCTACCGCGCCAGCAGACGCCCGAACCCGAAAACAAACTGAATCGCGGTAGCGATTCGCCGCACTGATTTGTTCTCAGAATTATGAAACCGCAAAAAACTAATGATCTAAACTTCCTCGAAAGCGTCTTTCTCACCGACTTCCAGTCCGGCGAACAACAAATCGTGGAAATCAAACAGGGCGATAGTGGGCTGGAAATCTACACTGCCGGAAACGGCAGCGCGTGGAAGCACATCGTCAAAACGGAGGAAATCAACCCCGACGATCTGGCGGCTCTACTGCCCAAGGAGAAGCTTAAAATGTGGCTCGAAAATGAAGGGGTGGATGTCGAGGGCTTCTTGGCAAAATGCCAGAAAATGGTCGATGAGGCTCTTTCTGAGAACGACCAAGGGGAGGCACGCCGCCAATGACTACCGAATCCACTACCGACGTTCCCGGCGTTGCCTCGCCCGCCTTGTTGGGCAGTTTGGATTTGAAGGAACTGTCCATCAGAACCCTCGAATTGTTTCAGGTCAAAACTCACAGTGAATTGGGCCGGGCACTGATGGCCTGCTGTGTTTCGGGCGACATGGAAAAAATGCGCAGGTTATCGGAAATGGTCGGCGACCTGTCCGTGGACTGGCTGCAGCGAATCTATCAATACTATCTCGCGGATCGCGCCGCGAAAAAACAGGACTATACGCCGCAGAGCTTAGCGCGGCTCATGGCGCGGTTGTGCGGTGATGCGGACGTGATCATCGACCTCTGCGCCGGGAGTGGGGCGCTCACCATCCAGCGGTGGATCGAGAACCGGGACGCCCGCTTCGTCCTCTACGAAATCGATGGCCAGGTGATCCCCTACCTGCTCTTCAACCTCGCGCTGCGGAACATCGTCGGCGAGGTGCATCATGCCGACGTGCTGAGCGGCGAGTCCTTCGCGCTCTACCGGGTGGAGCGCGGGGAAAAATACGGTCGCGTGGAGGTGGCGTCATGACCGTCTCGCTCATCTCGAATCCTCCTTACAACCTCGCTTGGGAGCCGCCACCGTTTGCGGAAATGGAGCCGCGCTTCGCGGCGTGTGAGCTGCCGCCTAAAAACAACGCGAACCTTGCCTTCGTCCTGACGGCGCTCGACCGAGTGACCGGCTGCGCGGTGATTCTACTGCCCTCTGGCGCACTGGGCGCGGGCAACGAGGCGGAGACCGCAATCAGAAAATACCTTGTCGAAAAGAACTATCTCGACGCCGTGATCGCGTGCCCGGAAAGCATGTTTGAGTCCACGAGCATCCCAACCTGCCTCCTTGTGCTGAACCGGGCGAAAACGACAACGCGGATCACCTTCCTGGACATGGGCACCTCTCATGGAACCGAGGCGCGCAAACAGACCGGTCAGCACGGCAGGGCTGGCCACCTCAAGCGGGAATACACAAAAGTCGTGAACGTCTTCCGTGACGAGGACATCGAGCGCGCGCTGGCGGCGATAAGCTCACGGCATGATGAGGCCGGTTTCTCGCGCAGCGTCTTGCCGGAGACAGTGTCGAAGATGAACTACAACCTGTCTCCAGCGCGTTATATCGAGGCGAAAGAAGAGGCGGCAAAACATCGCGAGTTCAGCGCCATCGTCGCGGACATCAACCGGATCGTGGCCGAAAAGAACGCCGTGAAGGTGACGGTCAACGAAACGCTGGCTCGGCAGCTTGGACTTGTGGAAGTGGCCGAGGCGAAGAACGCAGCGAATGGAAGTAATCGCGCCATCAATCCAACGCTGGAGTCGCTGGGGTGCCGGATTGAAGATGCCAGCTACATCTCGCTCTCTAAAAACAAAAACGAGTTTTCGTTTTCCAACCAGAGCAAGGAGTTCGTCTCATCGATACTGATGATGATTTTCCAAACGTGGAAGCATCACCTCTATTTCCTCAATGAGGAGGAAAATAGATATTTGGTCGAGCTGCGGGACGCCCTGCTGCCCGATTTGATGTCGGGGAAAATCAAGGCGGCTGATCTGCCCAACTGTGATTCTACAACCCCGAAAACTTAACCGTTCGCATATCAAATGACACAAAAGCAGAAGAATCAAATGGATGCGGAAATCGGCAGGCTGCGCGAAGTCATCCGCCGCATGCACTACAGCATCAACACCGAAGACACGTATGTCCACTGGCTTCGTCGTTTCATCGGCTTCCTTTTGGTCCATCGGCGGACAGAGCAAACCAGCGAGGAAAAGTTCGAAGCTTTTCTGACGCACCTGGCCAGGGAGGGAGTTTCAGCCTCGACCCAAAATCAGGCATTCAACGCGATCCGGTATTACTACGTGACCGTTCGCGGTCAAAAGCTGGGCGACATTTCTGCGCTCCGGGCCAAGCGTGGCGTCCATATCCGCACCGCCCCGTCCCGCGGCCAGGTGAAGGAAATCCTCCGCCTGGTCCAAGATGTCCACGGCTACCCAACCCGTCTGATCTGCTTTTTGCTCTACGGATGCGGACTCCGAGTCTCCGAGCCCCTCAACCTACGCATCAAGGACGTTGACCTGGAAAATTCCCGCCTCTTCATCCGTGACGCAAAAGGCGGTAAAGACCGCGTCGTCTCGCTCTCCTGCAAGCTCACTCAAGCGATTGTTCATCAAATGACCATTGCCCGGACATTCTGGGAATACGACAAAGCCAACAACATACCGGTCGCCCTCCCGGGCCTTTTGGGCAAGAAATACAAAAACGCCGGTTTCTATTGGCAGTGGTATTGGGTTTTTCCATCGCGCAAACCCTGCGTCTGCCGCCGATCCGGGCAGACCGTCCGCTGGCGGTGCCACGAAGCCAACGTCCAGAAGGCCGTCCGAAATGCCGCCAAGCAACTTGAATTGGATGGCGTCATCACTCCGCACAACCTCCGCCACTCCTACGCGACCCACCTGCTGGACGCCGGTGCGAAAATGACCGCCGTCGCCGCCGCCATGGGTCACGAGAGCATCGAGACAACAGCCGGCTACGATCATTCAGAACCCCTCAGCGT
>CAYTRP010000159.1:5852-7804 GCA_964440195.1 uncultured Candidatus Sumerlaeota bacterium | reverse complement strand
CGATCGCCGCGCCGATGATCTTTCTGGAAAGCTCATTGATCGCCAATTCAACGAATCCTCCGCCCCTTTCTCTGTGTCCTCCGTGATCTCTGTGCTTGAAACTTTTTTAGACACCCGCCAACTCGCGGATGTCGAACAGTTCCCGGGCGTCGGTCACTTCGCCGGTGATGGCGGCGGCGGCGACCATGACGGGGGACATGAGCAGCGTGCGGCCGGTCGGCGAGCCCTGGCGCCCCTTGAAGTTGCGATTGCTCGACGACGCGCAAATCTCGCGCCCCTTGAGCTTGTCGGGATTCATGGCCAGGCACATCGAGCAGCCCGCCTCGCGGAAGTCGAATCCCGCTTCGCGGAAGATCTTGTCGTAGCCGCGCTTGATCAACTCCTCCTTCACGCGCTGCGAACCGGGAACCACGATCGCGTTGACGTGCGGCGCCACCTTGAATCCGCGACCTTCGATGTGCTTGACGACTTCCTCGAAGTCGCTCACGCGCCCATTGGTGCACGAGCCGATAAAGGCCACGTCGATCTTCGTGCCCTTGATCGGCTGGCCGGGCTCGAAGGACATGTACTCGTACGCTTCGCGAATGAGTTCCTCCTCGTCGGCGGCGAATTCTTCGGGCCGGGGAATGCTGCCGTTGATGCCGGTTGATTGGCCGGGAGTAATCCCCCAGGTCACCACGGGTTCAATCTCTTCGCCATCGATGCGGACGATGTCATCGTAGTGCGCATCGGCATCGGAACGCACGCTGTTCCAGTAGGCAACCGCGCGGTCCCACGCTTCCCCCTTGGGGGCGAAGTCGCGACCCCGAATGTACTCGTAAGTGGTCTCGTCGGGGTTCACGTAGCCGCAGCGCGCGCCACCCTCGATGCTCATGTTGCAGACCGTCATGCGCTCGTCCATGGTCATGCGGTCGAAGACCTCGCCGGCGTACTCATACGCGTAACCAACGCCGCCCTTCACGCCGAGCTTCTGGATGATGTACAGCGTGACGTCCTTGGCGTAGACCCCGGGCCGGAGACGGCCGTTCACTTCGATGCGGCGGACCTTGAGCTTTCCCATCGTGAGGCACTGGGTGGCGAGGACGTCGCGCACCTGGGAAGTGCCGATGCCGAACGCGATCGCGCCAAACGCGCCATGCGTCGAGGTGTGCGAATCGCCGCAACAGATCGTCATGCCGGGCTGGGTGAGAACCCGTTCGGGGCCGACGACGTGGACGATGCCCTGCTCGCCCTTCGTGGGCATGAAAAAGGTCAGGCCAAAATCGGAAGTGTTCTTTTCCAACTCGACGAGCATTTCCTCGGCCATGGAGTCCGAGAGCGGGCGCGCCTGGCTGTGGGTCGGAATGATGTGATCCACCGTCGCGAAGGTGCGATGGGGGAAGAGGACCTTCCACCCGCGCTCGCGGATCATGCTGAAGGCTTGTGGGGAAGTGACTTCGTGAATCAGGTGCAGCCCCATCAGGAGCTGGTACTGCCCCGAGGGCAGGCGCCGAACGGTGTGAAGATCGAAGACTTTTTCGTAGAGACTCTTGCCCATGAAGGTGTCCTGCGGACGCGGAATAGGGGCGGTTGGACGGGAGGCCGTCCTCCGGGGGAAGGAGTGTGCAGAAGGGGCCACCCCACGCCAAGCCAAATGGCAACCCCGGCATCGGGCAATTCACCCCTCGATGGGTGTCAACCAAGGGGGGCCTGCCGGGGTTCGGATTTCCAGATGGGAACGGATTTCTTGAGTTCGTCGATCAGAAAGCGAGCCGCGTCGAAGGCCTCTGCCCGATGCCCGGCGCTGACAGCCACGATGACCGAGGGCTCCCCCACCGCCACCGGGCCGAAGCGATGGACCAGCGCGACGCGACGCAGCGGCCAGCGCTGGCGCGAAGCCTCGACCAGTCGCTGCATTTCCCGCATCTGGACTACGAGGCCTTCGAGTCCATGGCGCTGCGGGAAATGCAGCG
>CAYTRP010000159.1:0-5842 GCA_964440195.1 uncultured Candidatus Sumerlaeota bacterium | reverse complement strand
CCCGCAGCGCCATGGACTCGAAGGCCTCGTAGTCCAGATGCGGAATCTTGCGCGCACCCTCCGTCTCCCGGACAATGCCGCTGAATGTAACGAGCGCCCCCGCTTCCGTGTCCGCGCCCGGGCCGTCATCGATACCCGGCGCGTGACCGAGCCGCCGAATCAATCCATCGAGGGAAAGCGGTTCGCGAGTCAGTTCGACGATGTCGGCCAAATGGAGGCTCATTCGCAAACCCGCCGGAAAATGTCGCCACCCCGCAATCGGCCCCAGACACCACACCCAGCGGAGAGAAGGCCAGCCGAATCCTTCGAGGCGGGCCGCCTTCGCAGAGGGAGTTTGACTCAGCCTGGCCGAGGTGGTTGTCTTTCCCGGCATGACGTTGTGGCCCCTTCCATCTGGCGAGCCCACGCAGAAGGAAGCCCGCACCATCGACCCGCGACAACCCCTCCGGACAGGTGAACCCATGGCGAAAAAACAACCCGGCCCAATCGCCGAAATCCTCGCCCAACTCAAAGCTCTCGGCGACGAGAAGGTGCGCGCGCGAAACAAAAAGCTCGTCGCCGGCGACAATCAGTTTGGCGCGCCACTCGGCGACATCCGCAAACTCGCCAAACAGATCAAGACCAACCACGACCTCGCCCTTGCCCTCTGGGAGACCGGCAACCTCGACGCCCGCCTCCTCGCCATCCTCCTCCTCCAGCCAAAGAAACTCTCCACCACGGAACTCGATCGCATGGTCCGGTCCGCGACATTCGCCCAACTCGCCGACTGGCTCAACGCCTACATCGTCAGGAACCACCCAGAGAAAGAAACCCTGCGCCAATCATGGATGCACGACGACGACCCGTGGGCCGCCCGCGCCGGATGGAACCTCACCGCCGAACGCATCGGCGCCAGCCCCGACGGCCTCGACCTCCCCGCCCTCCTCGACCGCATCGAATCCGAAATGCCCGACGCTCCCCCGCCGGTTCAATGGACCATGAACAACTCCCTCGCCGGCATCGGCATCCACCACCCCAAACACCGCAAACGCGCCATCGCCATCGGCGAAAAGATCGGTCTGTACAAAGACTGGCCGACATCCAAAGGCTGCACGCCCCCCTACGTTCCGATCTGGGTTGAGGAGATGGTGAGGAGGCAGGGGGGGTGCTCGTGAGCCACTGAGCCTCGCGGCACCGCAACAGCACTCAGACACGCGAAATCCCGTTGCGCTCCACCCAATTCTCTTGGTCGAGTTCAAGCGCAATGGCAGTGCGCCACCTCGACATCCGCGAGGACGAGGAGTTCGACGAGGAGCGGTTCGCTGATAGGGTGAAGCAGGTGAGCGAGTTGCCGAGGCATGGATGTAAGGAGCATTTTGAAGTGAGGACTTGCAATCGTTAGTATCGACGCTCTAAGTGAAATATCTCCGGTCGAGTTCGCAATGAGGCTACATGAATCTTCACCCTCTGGTTGCTATCGTCTTTGTCGATTACGACAATCTGCTCCCTACTCAGAAGGGGGCGGGGATACTTGATCTCGTAACAAAAATCTTCATTCAATTGCCATGGGATTCTAAGGTTCCTCGCGGGCAATGTGAAATCCGCGTCTACGGGGGATGGTATGAAGGGATGCTGATAACCCGAATTGCCCAAGACCTTACACTGGAACTCCAGCGAGATTTCCCAACAATTGTTCGGATTCCACTTGGAGATAACAACAGAGTTGAGCTAAGTACACAGGCGGAGTTGGCTGTTTCACTCCTTCAGGAACCAACGCACCACTTGTTCAACACCTTTCGGCGAAAGGGGAAACCGTCGAACGTCCGCGTGGAGAGACCTGGCGATGTGGGCTGCACTGATACGGCCTGCCCTTTGCCGCAGGTGAAAAAACTGTTGAAGAACGGTAATTGTCCGAAGGCGGAATGCACCGTGTCAAATTGCGATCTGGTTTACCGGCACGAGCAGAAGATCGTAGATACCATGCTCGCCTGTGATCTGATTCATGCCGTTGATCGAGTACCGAGCCGGGTCATTCTGGTCAGCGGAGACGACGACTTCGTGCCACCACTTAGAATTGTCTTGCTTCGGGGAGGCTTTGCCATCCGTTGTCATCCCAAGCCGAGCACTCAGCGGATAGCCTATCCATTAGGTGGTTCCAGATTGCTCGAAGTGGACCTCTAATCATGCAAATAACTGAATTCAAATCCATCGTAATGACCTTTGCCGATCCGGGCACCGAACTCATGTTCGATAGCACCGACTTCGGGATTTCAGTCAACGGCGACTTCATTACAGCGAAGATAACCGCCAAAGCAGGCGACGTATACGTTGACGAAGGAACTGGCGCGCAACCTGCCAGTAAGTGGATCCTTAACCGACTTGCTCGCTTGCAACTGCTGGCCTCGCGGCTTCGCGAAACTGTTCCTGCGACAGAACATTTTGTTTCGCCAGCTGTCTCGCTCTTATCTACGCTCGAACTCGCACCGGATGAAGAGCCCAAGTTGTCATGCGACGGGCTCGCGATTGCCCTCGAAACACTCGACCAGCGAAGCCCTCTAGAAACGATGGTTGTCTACTTCACAAGCGATGCGGGTGAAGGGAAGACATCACTGATCAACCAAATGGCACGCGAGCAGGCGCAACGGTATACCGACAACAAGGCGGACTGGCTACTCGTTCCTATCCCACTTGGCGGGCGGCCCTTCCTGCGGTTTGACGACATCACGGTCGGTGTCATGCAGAATCGGTATCGCTTTCCGTTTCTATATTATCAATCCTTTCTTGCCTTAGTAAAAATGGGCGTGATCGTACCGGCCTTTGATGGGTTCGAGGAGATGTTTGTTGAAAGCAGTTCCGGTGAAGCACTTTCGGCGATGGGTATTCTGGTTAGCTCCCTCGACTCTCGTGGCGCAATGGTTGTGGCTGCCCGCAAGGCGTTCTTTGAGTTTGAGGATCTGCGTACACAAGAGCGATTATTTGATACGATTAAGGGATTCTCAGTTGGGTTCGGCAAACTCGAACTTCACCGGTGGGCCAAATCGCAGTTTATCAATTATTGCACCAACCGCCAGGTTGATAACCCCGAAGAACTGTATCGGCGTGTCAGCGAACGTCTCTGGCCGGATCACGCGTTGCTTACTCGTGCCGTATTGGTCAAGCGACTAGTCGATGTGGCGAAGAAGAGCCCAACGCTCGACAGCTTCCTCGACCAACTCCAGAAATCGGGTGCCGACTTTTTCTCGGTGTTCGTACGAACATTGATCGAGCGAGAAGCCATCGAGAAGTGGCTTGACCGTTCGGGCGAGAAGGAGGTCGGAACTCCGCTACTCACTATTGATGAGCATTGCGAACTCCTATCCCAGATCGCCCTCTCTATGTGGGAGGCAAAGATAGATTACTTGAAACGTGACCTTCTCGAATTCGCCGCCGACTATTTCTGCGAAACAGTGCGAAAAAACGCCTCTCAGGCTCGGCAAATCCGCGAACGGGTTCGCGGCCATGCATTGCTAATCCCGTCCGCAAACGCAACCAACGCCGTAGAGTTCGACCACGACGAGTTTCGTTTTTTCTTCCTCGGCGAAGGAATCGCTCGCCTAGTCCGACCCATGAACACTCGCGCAAAGGCGGAGGTGCTCGGAGCACTCCGTCGTGGACCGGTCCCAAGCGACGGGATGCAGGCTATGTTCCGCGCTCTGACACGAGATGGAACGCTGGATCGTGTTAAGGTGATCAAGTTCTTGCTCGAAGTCGCGAGTATGGATACTCAAGCATCGTATACTCACGAGAACATTGCCGATCTTGTAGTTCGCCTATTGAGCGGGGTCGATGGTGGCGGCGTTACTTTCACCGGTCTTTCATTTGGGCATGATGCCCTGCGCGATAAGAAGATCTCTGGGGTTTACTTTAAAAATTGCTACTTCTCAAATACCAGTCTCGATCTGGTAGATCTCAAGAACTGCTCCTTCACCGACTGCAAGTTCATGCAGCTACGGCTAACGGAAACTACGCGCATCTCCACTGTAATTTTCCGCGGCTGCACAGTGGATGCCCTAGTACTTGAGACACGCAACCGCGACATCTGGAGCCCAGCCGAGATTCGACAGCAACTCGAGCATGCCGGTGTGACATTCCAGGATGATGTTCCACCGCCGACGCCAGACCCTATTCGGGAGCCCGACCCCGAGATCGTGGATATCAGGAAACTACTCAACTTCTTCCTGAAGAGTACGACGTTGGGTGAAAACACGATCCGCAGGAAACTTAGCGTTCGAGGCCAAACTTTCATCGACAATACACTACCTCAACTGTTGCGCTCAAACGTCATTATCGAGATCCCAAACCGAGGTGGCGGTGACCAGCGTCGATTTCGGGTGGGGGCAACCCTACAGACAATCGATGAAGCACTGGCATTCGCGAACGGGAACTTCCCGCTGTTTCTAAGTCGGCTTAGCTAGGCGATTCGACGGGCGACTTCCTTGTGGCGGGGTGGTACTCCACCTTGGTGCCTCTGGATGCCGTGAAATAACGACAATCATGAAGAAGACGAAGAGGGCCTCAACTGAAAGATAAGGGGCCATGTGCCAGTCAAAAGAGGTCACTAAAAGTGCATGACCCTGACAAGTGCCAGTCAAAAGAGGTCAGTTCTTGAAGAGCTTTCTGGGGAAGTGATAATCGTGACTGCCGAGGAGAGGCTGGTGGTCGGGTTCCTTGCGGCGCAAGGCGTGAAAGGTGATCGTGTCCTCGTCCAGATCGACGGTGGCGCGAACGAGGCGGCCTTGCCAGTGGCGGCCGACGGGCCATGTGTGACCCAGCAGGCTGACGCGGCCCTTGTCGTCGGTGCGGCGGATGAAGATGATCTCGCCGCGCAGGGCCTTGTCCGGATCGAAGCAGAAGTTCCGGGGCATTTTGCGCCGCTTGGGCGCGGCTTCGCGGCGCGCGGCGGTGGCGTTGCCAACGGCGGTTATGTAGCGCGCCGAGCGTTGGCGCAGGGTCCGCAGGTCGGGGTGATGGAAGCGGGCCCAGACCTTGGCCTGCCAGCGCCCGTTGAAGCTTTCGACGCAGTTCTGGAAGCCGTGCTCGCCGGGCGGGGCGAAGACGGGGATGACGCCCAGGGCCAGGCACAGGCGCGCGACGCGGCCGATGGAGCCGGCGTGCTGGTGGGCGCCCTGGAAGACGGTGTCGTTGTCGAAGTGGGCATAGGCGGGCAGGCCGTGGGCGCTCCAGTGCGCGATCAGGCAATCGACGACGTTGGTGGCCAACACATGGTCCTTGAAGGGCCAACTCTGGGCCAGGCCGCCGAAGAGGGAGATGGCGGTGAGGACTTCCACGGCGGGGCCGTCCTTGATGCGCAGGCCCTCGATGATGTCGAAGCTGTCGACCTCGGCGAGACCCTGGGCCGCGGCGGGCAGGTGCCAGGCGCGCGGCGGGGGTTTGCGGCGGGCGCGGCGCTTGCCGTCGAGCATGCCGTTGCGCTCAAGAATGCGCCCGATGGTGCGCACGCAGGGCACGGGGGCGTGGCCGCGTTCGCCCATGGCGCGACGAATGGCGCGCGCGCCGCACTCGCCCAGGTCGCTGATCTCGGCCAGCTCGCGGCGAAGCGAGAGCACCAGTTGCTCGGTGGCGGGATCGGTGCGCCGCCGTGGACCGCCGCGCGGCCTGGCGCGGAAGTCAACGCGGTCCAGACGTTGTTCGCCAGCGCGTCGGAGCCAACGCTGAACCGTGGAAAGGCTGACGTGGAAACGGCGGGCGGCCTGGCGTTGGGACAGCCCGCCGCGAATGGCCGCGACGATGCGGCGGCGCGTGGTGGCCGCGGATTTTTTTCAGTCATGGCGAAGTCTCCCTTTTGTCGGCATGCGCGCCTTGG
>CAYTRP010000158.1:1841-7805 GCA_964440195.1 uncultured Candidatus Sumerlaeota bacterium | reverse complement strand
GGCCAACGCGTCACCAACCAGGCGGCGCTGGACGTGGCCGAGATGGTGCTCGCGGGGCGCATCAACGGCGAGGTCACCGCCGCGCTGAACACGCGCGGCGCCCGCGCGGTGGGCATCTCGGGCAAGGGCGGGGCGCTGCTGCGCGCGCGCAAGCTCGCGTCCGCCTCGGGCGGCGACCTTGGCTATGTCGGGGAGATCGCCGAGGTGCGCCCGCGCGTCATCGAGGTGCTGACGGAGGGCGGCTTCATCCCCGTCGTCGCGCCGCTGGGGCTGGGCGAGGACGGCCAGTCCTACAACATCAACGCCGACGTCGCCGCCGAGGCCATCGCCGTTTCGCTGAAGGCCGACAAGCTGATCTTTCTCTCCGATATTCCCGGCCTGATGCGCGACCCGCGCAACCCCGACAGTGTCATCGGCACGGTGCACCGCACGGAGGTCGAGGAACTCATCGCCAGCGGCGTCGCCAGCGGCGGCATGATCCCCAAGCTGCGCTCGGCGGCCAAGGCGCTCGACGCCTGCGGCAAGGTCCACATCCTCGACGGGCGGCGGCGGCACAGCCTGCTGCTGGAACTCTTCACCGAGAAGGGCATCGGCACGCAGATCGTGCCGTGAGGGGGAGGCAGGATGGGCTTGATTTCACCCACGATGACGCGCATCATTTTTCCATGAAAGGAGAGCAATATGTCTCGACGAGCGGAACCGACCCTCGAAGAACTTGAGCGGAAAATTCCCGCTCAAGCAAAGGCGGCCGTGCGCAAGGCTTACAGGGAGGCACTTGAATCCGGAAAACCGGTCATCGTGAGCAAGGGAGGCGCTCTTCGTGCGGTGCGGCAAGACGGCACCAGCAAAGTGCTAAAGAAGATCGAACCGCGTATTTCCGTCAAGAAAGGGACGAAAATTCTCATCCCTTGAACAATGACTCTTCCGCGCCTTCGAATGTTCGCCGGACCGAACGGTTCCGGGAAAAGCACCATCAAGAACAAATTGCATCCCCGGTTGCTTGGCGTGTATATCAATCCGAATGATATTGAGAGGGACCTTCGCCTGAACGGGTACCTGGACTTCGCGGCGTTCGGTCTCCAAGTGACCGAAAATGCCCTGCGTGAATTTCTTGAGCAAGCCAACCTGATTCATGAAGCCGGTCTTGGCGATGCGGCGGCGCGATTGACATATTCTACTGGAAAACTCTTCTGCGCCAGAGACGATGTGAACTCTTATCTCGCTTCGGTACTGGCGGATTTTGTCAGACGTCGGTTGATGGCGTCTCGGCAATCTTTCAGCTTCGAGACGGTCATGTCGCATCCGAGCAAGGTGGAACTTCTCGAAGCCGCGCGGAAACAGGACTATAGAACCTATCTTTATTATGTCGCCACCGACGATCCGCAAATCAACATTTCCCGTGTTGCCCATCGCGTCAGCAAGGGTGGGCATGATGTTCCGGAGGACAAAATCCGCGAGAGATACACCCGCTCCTTGGATCTTCTCCTGAACGCCATCCGCGCCACCCGGCGCGCTTACATCTTCGAGAACTCAGGAGAAGACTGCCAATGGTTGGCGGAAATCACCCACGGCAGGGAAATTGAACTGAAAATGGATTCGATTCCCGCCTGGTTCCAGCGCGCCGTGCTCGACAAGATCCCGCAAAAGGACGCCTCATGACCCCGCAAGACATTGCCAAGCTGATTGACCACACGCTACTGAAGCCCGCCGCCACGGACGACGACATCCGCGCGCTCTGCGGCGAGGCGCGGGAGCATGGCTTTTTCAGTGTATGCGTGAATTCGTCCTTCGTGCCCCTCGCGGCGGAATTGTTGAGGGGGAGCGGCGTGAAGGTCTGTTCCGTCGTCGGTTTCCCTCTTGGAGTCATGGCGACGGAATCGAAAGCGTTTGAAACAACGTGCGCCATCAATGACGGCGCGGACGAGATCGACATGGTGATCCCCATCGGTCGCCTGCTTCAGGGCGATCACGACGCCGTGCATCGGGACATCGAAGCGGTCGTGCGATCCGCCGAGGAGCGCGTGGTGAAGGTCATCATCGAGACGGTCTTCCTCAACGACATGCAAAAGGAAACCGCGTGCCGCATCGCCGTGGAAGCGGGCGCGTCCTTCGTGAAGACATGCACCGGCTTCGCGGGGGGCGGCGCGACGGTGGAGGACATCGCCCTGATGCGCCGCGTCGTGGGCCCGGACATCGGCGTAAAGGCCAGCGGCGG
This sequence comes from uncultured Candidatus Sumerlaeota bacterium, assembly GCA_964440195.1. GTDB lineage: Bacteria > Sumerlaeota > Sumerlaeia > SLMS01 > JAHLLQ01 > CAYTRP01. The sequence goes on along the minus strand of CAYTRP010000158.1, from coordinate 5,590 downwards.
CATCCGCGACGCGGCGGGGGCAATTGCGTTGGTCAAGGCGGGGGCGACGCGGTTGGGCGCGAGCGCGGGGGTGGCGATTTTGAAGGGGTTGAAGAGCGATGGGGAATATTGAAAACTACGGCCTGCTCAATCTCTTGTCCAAGTAGTAGACCACAACCTGGCAGAATGGATCAAGAAGGTCGGAGTGGGAATCTCCATGCCAACGTGCCCGGAGTTTCCGAACTCGCGCTTTCGGCCATTTGCCTCCGGCGAGATGAGTCCTCAAGAATCCATCAAGTACCTCTTTGCGGCGCCTCTTGAGCGAGCGCGCGTTGAGATTCAGCACCTCGTTCAGCTCCTTGTCGAACGACACATCCGATGATGAAATCCTGCCGTCTTTCCCATAGTGTATGATGGCCTCCACGTCATGTGCCGGGTCTGCCGGATTGCGGGACAAATCCCGGCCGCCTTTCTTCGTGTCACAATGATGTTCCTTGCCGCCTTCCCCGCCACGGCAAGCGGCAAGCAGGTTGCGATAGTCGAGCGTCTCGTCGGAGTGGCGCTTCTGGCTGCGGCAATGCTCAATTCGCATCTTGTTCCAATCCGCAGAGATCCGATCCATGCAATAGCAACAGAGACCACGCTGTTCATTAACAAGTGCTCTCTGAAGGCTCTCTTTGTCTGGTATATTGTCGAAGGTGGCACGCTCCCATAGCCGATGCTGTGTCAGGCTATGTGGCTCCGACTTTTTGTGAATATTCCTCACGGTTCCTCTTCCTCAAGGAAGGCGACCAACGTCTTTGCGCTGACGATGTCCGGATCGCTGATCCCCAGTTCGGCTTCCAGCGTCTCCGCCTTCTCCTTCGCCTCTTCAAGACGGTCCTCAGAAATCAGGTTGGACAGCTTGCCCAACTCTTTTTCCACGTCCTCGTTCCGGCTCGGTGCGCCCATCAGCTCCTCCAGCACGCGTCCTGACTCCATGCCATATGACCGGTCCGGCTGATCGGCACCTTCATCGGTCAGAATGCGAATCTCTTCCGGTTTCAGTTCACCGATGATCTGCGGCGAGTGCGACGTGCAGACGAATTGAATCTTCGAAAAGATGCGCTTCAGGTCGTGCGCGATGCGCCGTTGCCACTGAGGATGCAGGTGAACGTCGAGTTCGTCGATGAGAACCACACCGGGCGTTTGTGCGAGAACCCTGGGAATTGGTTCATCCTCCGGCCTCAACTCGTCCGGCGGCAGCAGGAACGCATTCAGCGTGATCGCCTTGATCGCGATGTCGGCGACAAGGGCGAGCATCATGCGCTGACCGGCGCTGAGGTTGTTGAAGGGCTGGGCGTGGCCGTTGATGGACAAAATGATTTCTTCGCGATCGTCATCGAAGTGAATCGCGTCGGCACCGGGCACACATTCGATAATGACACGCTTCACGGCCTCGAAGCCGGGGCGCATCCTGCCACCGCGATTGCCTGCGGCGGTGGTTTCCCGGCGAAACCAGGTCTGCAAGTCGTCGAGCCGGATGCGTTCCGCGAGACAGTCATAGTAGGCATCCCACCGCTGGGCACCATTTCCGATGCTGCTCTTGGCTTTCTTGCGCTGGTTGGAAGGAAGCCACGCGCGGCCTGCGCCATAATACGATAGAATCGGCAGTATCAATTGCTCGCCGTTCATGGCTCTGTTGTACAAGTCTCTTATGCCCGCGCGCACGGCATCCAGACCAAGCCCTCCCGTCTTGATGGCGTCCTTGGCTATCCTGCGCGTCCACATGTGTTCATTCTGGCTTGCTCCGGTTTCGCCTATCAAACCCGTTGCTTCCACGACAACGGGCCGCTGCTCCGTGAACTGTGTGCGGTCTCCTTGCGTGGCCGGTTGCAAACGGATTTCGGTAGGTAGGATGTTTCGCAAGCTCCCTTTCTTTCTGGCTTCCGGTATCTCCGCCAGCCACACCCCCAGTGCCACCGCCAACCCATCCAGCACGCTCGTCTTCCCCGATCCGTTCTCGCCCACGAGCAGGGTGAAGTGCGGGTTCAGGTCGATGGTGAAATCGGTGAATTTCTTGAAATTCTTGAGGGTGAGCCGGTCGATGCGCATGGTTGTGCTCCGGGGCGATTTGCGGGGGAACGCCGCCGAAGGTCAAGCCGCCACTGCATTTTGCGCCCCGAAACGAAGCCCCATCCCCCTTGCCCCACTGCCGCTGTCGTCTCCCAAGTGGCGGCGTTTGTTGACAAAAACGCCGAACCGTCCCCGCGTTTGCCTGTTGGTGCGCGGGTGACGTTCATGAGGGGAACCGCATGGACGATCAACGCTGGCGCAATTTCTTCCTGGTTCTGGGCCCGGGGGTGATCTGGGCGGGGGCGGCCATTGGGGTTTCGCATCTGGTGCAATCGACGCGGGCGGGGGCGGAGTTCGGCTTCGCGCTGGTCGGCATCATCACGCTGGCGAACGTGGTGAAGTATCCGGCGTTTCAGTTCGGGCCGCGCTACGCGGCGGCGACGGGGGAGAGTCTGCTGGAGGGATACCGCGCGCTGGGGATGTGGGCGTTCTGGATCTATGTGGCGGCGACGGTCGGCACGATGTTCTTCATCCAGGCGGGGGTGACGATCGTGACGGCGGGGTTGGCGGTGAACCTGTTCGGCGTGGGAAACGCCGTCCAATGGTCGGCGGTGTTGTTGGGAGTGTGCGCATTGATGACGGCGGTGGGGCGGTACAGGGTGCTCGACACGTCGATGAAGGCGATCGTGGTGGTGTTGACCGTCTCGACGGTGACGGCGGTGACGGTGGCGTTCTTCGGCGGGGGAAATGCGAAGCCGGAGATCGCGGGCGCGTCGCCGTGGAGCATGGTGCATTTCGCGTTCCTCGCCGCGTTGATCGGGTGGATGCCGTCGGCCATCGACATCAGCGTGTGGAATTCGTTGTGGACGCTGGCGCGGGCGGAGCAAACGGGGCACAAGCCGACGGTGCGGGAATCGATCCTGGACTTCGACATCGGCTACATCACCACGGCAGTGACGGCGTTGTTCTTCGTCGCGCTGGGGTCGCTGGTGATGCATCGCACGGGCACGGAGATCGTGCATTCGTCCGCCGGTTTCGCCGGGCAACTGATCGACATGTATGTCGAGACGCTGGGCCGATGGTCGTGGCCGATCATCGCGGTGGCGGCGTTCACCTGCATGTTCTCGACGACGCTGACGGTGACCGACGCCTATCCGCGCGTGTTGCGGCGCAGCACGGAGATCCTGTTCGGGCTGGAGCGAGGGGCGGAGGAGAAGAGCGATTGGCTCTACTGGTCGTGGCTGTTGCTGGTGTGCTCGGTGGCGGTGGTGCTGATCGCGAGGTTCGTGAACCACATGACGACGTTCGTGGACATCGCGACGACGCTGTCGTTCCTGACGGCACCGGTGCTGGCGGTGCTCAATCACCTGGTGATGACGGGAAACACCGTTCCGGAGGAGGCGAAGCCGTCGCGGGGAATGCGAATTTACAGCCTGGCCGGCATCGCGGTGATGACGTTGTTCGCGCTGGTGTGGCTCGCGTGGCGGGCGGCGGCCGTCGCGTAGACCTCAGGGCTTCTTCGTCAGGAAGGCATCGACCGAGAACTTGCCCGGCCCCAGCAGCGCCAACCCGAGGAACACGAACATCAGCTCGAAGGGCCAGGCGCCGCTGTAGGGCTGCGATATGAACTTGTTGAACCCATCGGGAATCGCATGGGTCAGGAACGCCACGAACATCGTGGAGGCCAGCAGCAGCGCCGTGGGCCGCGTCAGGAA
>CAYTRP010000158.1:0-1831 GCA_964440195.1 uncultured Candidatus Sumerlaeota bacterium | reverse complement strand
CAGGAACCCCGCGAGCAGGAAGATCCCGCCGACGAACTCCGTCGCCGCCGCCACAAAGCCCAGGGACACCGGAATGATGCCCTGTTGGGGGAGCCCGGCGAGATGCGTGGCCGCCGCGCCCACCGCCTCCCAAGTGGTTGGACCGCCGAACATCTTCGCGCGACCGTGCACCAGCGCGAACATGAGCCCGAGGCCGATGCGCGGAAGCAGAAGGCCCATGTTGGGCATCTTGGACAGGAAGGTGAGGAAAATCAGCTTGTTCATGGGAACCGGGCCTCGGAGGAATTGTCGGGTGTGCGGACCGTCAGGATGAATGACGGTCATGAGGGATGTCGAGTGGCGGGTCGAGGGGGAATTGCGGGCTTGCATTCCATGGGCGAGGGTTTCATCACTTGGCAAGGAAATCGGGTCCAGTGATCCTCCCCCCGACTGTGTGCGAGACCCCGAAAAGTTCCCCGAATGCGCGAAGAGGAATCGTCCTCCGGATCACGATTGAGACTCCCCCGGCTGGGCCGCCAGCCCGGTGGGGCCTATTTTTGGCGCAGCGACGAAGCGGGCTGGGATCATCCTCCGTTGTACCTGCCCAACCCCGTGCTGCTGCTGCGCGTGGGCCGGGGGCGGGTCCGCGTCGAGACACCGCAGGGCCAACTCGTCGCCGAGAGCAACGATTGCATCGTGACACCCTTTCGGTGGATCGAGGAAATCCTGGCCGCCCTGGGCCAGACGGGTCGTGGGACCGAGCGCAAGCTGTTCACGCGCCCGACGTTCCCGCTGGCCGTGATGGCGACGGCTTACGAATTCGGGCGGCACTTCTCGCCCCACGAGCACTGCTTCCCACGACATGCCGAGATGGCGACGGACGAAATGCTCGTCGCCTTCCACAGCGTCGGCTTTGCCCGCATGGAGAACCGCTGGCGTCTGGTGGGCAAACCACCCGGACGCCAGACGCGTTGGCGCGAGTGGACCGTCCCCCCGGACCAGGTCGATTGGCCCAAGCCCCCCATCGCCTATCCCGAGAACGAAATGCAGAGCCGCATCCTGCAATCACTCGTCGAGGACGAGGGGCTCGTTCCCGACATGCCCTTTGACTCCTACAGCCGGGGGGTCGAGGCCATCCATCGCCACCTGCAAATGGGCGACATCTACCAGGCGAACCTGACCGCGCGCTTCGTGGGCGAAGTCGCCATGAGCGCCGAGCGCATTTTCCTCTCCGGCATCGACTCGGGGGGCGAGCGCTACGCGGCGCTGGTGCGTGGCGTGGGACAGACGCACATCTCGTTCTCCCCCGAGTTGTTCGTGCGCAAGTGGGGGCGCGGCATCTGGACCAAGCCCATCAAGGGCACGCGGCCACGACGCCTGGATGCGCCCGACAGTGCGGTGATCGACGATTTGCGCTCCTCCGAGAAGGACCGCGCGGAGCACATCATGATCGTGGACCTCGAGCGCAACGACCTGGGCCGCCTGTGCGAGTATGGCAGCGTGCGCGTGCAAAGCCTGATGGAGCCGACCGTGCACCCCACGCTCATCCACATGGAATCGACGATCAACGGCACGCTGCGCTCGCACATCGGGTTGCGCGACATCTTTGCGTCGCTCTTTCCCGGTGGATCCGTCACCGGCGCGCCCAAGAAGCACGCGCTCGAGATCCTCAGCGTCCTTGAGACGGCGCCGCGCGACATCTACTGCGGCGCGCTGGGATGGGTCGATGGCCGCGGCGACATCGAGCTGAACCTGCCCATCCGCACGTCCACGCTCTTTGACGATGGGCGCATCCACCACCATGCCGGCGGCGCCACCGTGGCCGATTCCAGTGTCGAGTCGGCATGGCGCG
>CAYTRP010000157.1:0-7818 GCA_964440195.1 uncultured Candidatus Sumerlaeota bacterium | reverse complement strand
GCCCGGATTGATGACGCGCCCGCCACGCAAGCCCGACGCCTCCATTCTCGACGGGTTGTTCCTGTGGCGCCTGGCGTTCGTGTCGCTCCTTGTCGGCGGCGCCACCATCGGGGTTTTCTACGAGGCGTACAACGTCACCGGCCACTCCCTTGAAATATCGCAAACCCTTGCCGTGAACATGCTGGCATTCGGCCAGGTGTTCTACCTCTTCAACAGCCGCTTCCTTCACGAATCCAGCCTGAACGTGAAGCACCTCTTCACCAACCACGTCGTGTGGCTGTCCATCGCCGTGCTTGTCGTGCTGCAAGTGCTGTTTGTCTATGTGCCCTTCATGAACCGGTGGTTCCACTCCGCTCCGCTGGAACCGGGCCAATGGCTCATCCCCATGGGCATCGGCGCGGTTGTCTTTCTCCTTGTGGAAGTGGACAAGGCCGTCCTGCGGCGGATCGGGGCGCGGACGGGGTGATCGGTCTTGCGCTGGGGAGACGGCATTTTCCTGCCCTCCTTTCCGGTTGCCGGTCACGTCGCGCGGGCGGATTCTGGGGTGACTGGAGGTAGCCGAGACTCATGCGGTTGGTCCTGTGGGCAGTCTTGATGGCGAGTATCGCCATTATCTGGGGGCGCGAGGTTCTCGCACTCGGCGACGCGCGACGTGAGGGAATGGTGACCGCCGGCGACTTGCAGCGGTTCCGGCGGCGGACCCTGGGTCTGGTTCTCCTGTTCCTTCTTGGAATTGGGATGGACATGTCTTTCCATGTGGAGTGGGCAGCTCCCTGGCAGGAGGCCGGGTTCTACGGGATCTTCTTCATCCTGTTCTTGTGGTTGTTGATCGTCGCGGCGCGGGATTTTCGTGCCTCGCTGCTGGCGATCGCCCAGGAGCAGCGGGGCGTCACCTTGCAGACGTTGGAGGACATGCGGCGGACAATGGAGGCGAACAAGCCCCGGCGAGATACGGACCGGATTCCGTTGATGGACTTCTCGGGGAGACCTCGCGACGGCTCGTCCGCGCGCATCCCCAAGATGGTCTTTCCTAGCGACCCCTTCCCCGGGGAGGGATCACAGGAGCCCCGCCGCTGAAGCGGTGCCAGTCCTTCTTGTACAAGGGGCACGGCTCGCGATGGCGATAGTGGGAGAATGATTTTTCGGGATGGGCGCAATCGCAGGCGTGGTCCCCGGCCTTGGCTTGGGCGGGCTCGTTGAAGAAGACGCAATCGGCCAGCCGGCATCGAACTCTTATCATGGCATCACACCGGTGTGATCCTGGAAGTGGAATCCATCGAGGCCGCACGGCGGAACGCCCGCGAGCGAATAACCGATGCCGACCATGCCCATGCCACGGCAAGCAGGATTGCGGAAATCCGAATGGCCCACATCGCCGTGATGAAGTCCGCCGCGATCCCCATGATAAGGCCGCCGAGGGGGAAAATGCCCCCGAACCCCAGCGCCCAGATGCCCATCACCCGCCCTCGGATGTCGTCGGAGACGCTCGTTTGGATCAGCGTGTTGCTGGCCGAAAGGAACATGACCCCGCCGAATCCCGCGAACGCCATCGGCACGGCCATCAGTGGCCACAACAACCACCACGGCGATTGCAGGAAAATCCAGATGTCGGAGAAGCTGAAGACGAAGAGCCCGGCGGCCATGATCAGCATGGAGGCCAGAAGATAGCGGATGGTATTGCGGTTTTCCGACCGGCTCGCGACGAAAAGCGCGCCGCCGACGGCCCCAACGCCAAACATGGACATCAGCAGGCCGAACTGCCACTCCACCAGTTTCAGTTCATCCTGCGCGATCCCCGCCATCAGGTTCTGGAACGACCAGCCGAAAATCTGGATGATGGCCAACAGGATGAGCGCGAGGCGCACGGGAGGATTGACGACGACCTCGCGCAGGCCCTCGCGCAACTGCGCCAGGGGATGCGCGGCGCGGCGCGGGGTCCGGCGGGGCTCGATGCGCATCATCAGCAACATGGCGATGATGACGATGTAGCTCAACGCATCGATGGCGAAGCACGCCGCCATGCCGACAAATTCCATCAGGAACCCCGCCAGCAGCGGCCCGACGATCCGCGTCAGGTTCACGTTCGCCGAGTTCAGGGCGATGGCGTTCATCAACCGGTCCCGCCCGACGATCTCGACGACGAACGCCTGGCGCACCGGAACCTCGCAGGCGAAGGAGGTTCCGATCACCGTCGCGATCACCATCAGGTGCCACGTCTGGATTTGCCCGGTGTGAACCAGAAGCGCGAGTGTCCCCGTCGCGGCCATGCTGACAAGGAGGGACAGGAGGATGAGCCGGCGCTTGTCGTACCGGTCCGCCAACAGCCCGGCGATGGGAGAGAACAGCACCATGGGAAACAGGGACAGGGCGAACACCGTCCCCAGCATCGTCATGCTGCCCGTCATTTGATACACCAGCCACCCCATCGCCGTGCGCCGCATCCACGACCCCGTCAGCGACAGCGTTTGCCCGATGAAGAAGAGGCGGTAGTTGCGAACCCCCAGGGCCGAAAAGGTGTTCGTGGCCCACGAGGACGATTGCCGGAGGTCCAACGGTTCGGACGCTGGAGAAATCTGGACATCGGGCGGCGCGTCGGGAGACGAAGGGAGCGGAACCTTCACGGCTGGGCGGGCGTCTCCTCTCCGCGCAACACATCCAAATACGCCCGCACGGTGGGCCGCCATCCGTTCCACAACGCCTCGCACACGATGGCATGGCCGATGGAGACTTCGAGGAGGCCGGGCAACCGCCGCATCAGCACCAGGTTCTTGAGGTTGAGGTCGTGACCGGCGTTGATCCCGAGACCGAAGTCCATTGCGAGACGGGCGGCGCGCTCAAAGTGGGTGAAGGACTGCTCGCCTTGTCCCTCCTCGAACGCGACGGCGAAGGGCTCGGTGTAAAATTCAACCCGGTCAGCGCCCGCCGCCTTGGCGGCTTCCACCTGAGCAGGGGCGGGATCGAGAAACAGGGAGACACGGCAGCCGGCCGGCTTGAGCTCGGCAACCACGCGCCGGAGAAAGTCCTGGTTCCGGATCGCGTCCCAGCCTGCGTTGCTGGTCAGGGCATCGGGTGGATCGGGGACGAGTGTGGCTTGGGCAGGCCGCGTCTGGCGAACAAGGCGCAGGTAGCGATCGTCGGGGAATCCCTCGATGTTGAATTCCACGCGGCCCTTGGTCAGCTCCGAAAGCTCGCAGACATCCGAGGCGCGGATGTGCCGCTCGTCGGGGCGCGGATGGACGGTGATCCCGTGGGCTCCTTCCGCGATGGCGGCTTCCGAGAACGCGGCGACGGAGGGTAGTCGCCCCCCCCTGGAATTGCGCAGGGTGGCAATCTTGTTTACGTTTACGCTCAGATTGATCAAGGCGTGGCTTCCTGTTGTCCCGCCGACGGTTCTCCTGATGCCTAGGGGAACCGAACCTCCCGACGCGAGACCAATCACATCCCCCGGGAGTCCCAATGCCGGAGTCCGCCGCCCCCACGTGATCCCTTCCTGCCGCCAGTGTTTTCAGAAACTCCCCGATGAGGAGAATGCGGACCTGTTGGCGTCGGCGGAGTGGGTGCGGATCTTGTCGGAGGTCGCGCCGACGGCCCCCTCGCCCCTGGCACCGGCCGTGGCGAGGGCGGCCGCCTTTTCCCCCTATTTCGCCGAGACGCTGGTGCGCGACCCCCAAGTATTCCCGGGCCTTCTTGATCCCCAGGCCATCCGGTTGGAGCGCACGCCATCGGATCTCGCTGGCCTGCTGGAACGCGATGGGGCGGATTTCGAGGGCAAGGACGCGATGCGCCGCGCCTTGAGCCGCCTGAAGCGGCGTGAATTGCTGCGGATTGGCGTGCGGGAGTTTGCGGGACTCCAGGACATCGCCGGGCAGTGCCGCGAGTTGTCCTCCCTGGCGGAAACGGCCATCGCGGCCGCGCTGAAGCATTCCCTGGCAGACCTTGCAAAACGGCACGGGACTCCCTCGGGGATGGGCACGGAGCCGGGCACCTGTGGATTCACGGTCGTGGCGATGGGGAAACTCGGCGCCCGCGAGTTGAACTTCTCCTCGGACCTCGACCTGCTCTATGTTTACAGCACCGAGGGGGAAACCTCCGGAGTCCGTGACGGTGCGGGGGATCTGCGGGGGCGAATCACCAATCATCAATTTTACAGCGACCTTGGTTCGGCGGTGACGCGGTTCCTGTCCGAGGCGACGGTGGAGGGAACGCTCTTTCGCATCGACCTGCGCCTGAGGCCGGAGGGGTCGGCCGGAGCGGTGGCGCGCTCGATTCTGGGCTACGAAGCGTACTTTGCCCAGCAGGCGCGCGCCTGGGAAAAGGTCGCCTACCTCAAGGCACGACCCGTCGCGGGCGATGAGAAAGTCGCCCTGTTGTTCTCGCAACTCGTTCAGGCCTTTGTCTATGAAGACAACACGCCCGACCTGCTGCTTCCCGAGGTGGCTCGCCTCAAGGGGCGCATCGACGCGGAAGCCCAAAGGCCTCGGGATGGCGGGTATGATCTGAAGCGCGGCCCGGGCGGCATTCGCGAGATCGAGTTTCTGGCCGCCACGCAGCAATTGTTGCACGGTGGACGGGACAAGTCGCTGCGCATGCGCGAGACCACGCCAGCGCTTGAGCGGCTGGGGGCGACGGGCCGAATCCCCGAAGAGGTCGCGCGGCGTCATGTGGAGATCTACTGGTTCTATCGCCGGGTCGAGCATGCACTGCAAATGGTGGAGGAGAAACAGACCCACGCCCTGCCCCCGGCCGGCCCCGAGGCCGAGCGCCTCGCGCGGGCACTGGACTTTTCCAATTGGAACGAACTCGATGAGCGCCTGTCCCGCGACAGGACGTTTGTGCGCGATGCGTTCGAGGTTTATTTCGGGACCGCCAAGCCCAAAGGCGCGCAGGCGCTGGCGGATTTCCTCGAAACCGGAAAGGTGCCGCCGGATTTCCTGCTGACGCCGCTGCGAGAGGTGGGACTCGCGCACCCCGAGGGCCTGGCGGCCCTTCGGGTGCTGGCCGTTGGTACGCGGGAGGTGGCGATCCGGTCCCAAGGGCAGAAGCGATTCGAGGAGATTCTCCCGCATCTTCTCCGTGAACTGCACCATGCGGCCATTCCGGCGGGGGCGGTCCACAACCTGACGAACTTCATGCGCGCCCACTGGTCGATCACCACGCTGTACGACTTGTTGCTGGCTCATCCTCCCATTCTCCGGTTGCTGATTCGGCTCCTGGGGTTTGGCGCGCTCCCCGCGCGGCTGCTGATCGCGCATCCCGAGCGGTTCGACGAGATGCTGGAGTCCGATGTCCTGAGGCCGCATGCGTCCCCTTCGGCTTCGTTCGAGAAGCGGGTCGGCAGTCGCTTGTCCTCGCTGGAGCCCGAGGCGGCCATCGTGGCGATCCGCGAGTGGAAGGAGCGGGAATCGCTCTACTGTGCCGCGCGCGAGATCCTTGGCATCCTCGAAATGGATGACGCGGCGGCCCACACGACCGAGGTGGCGGAGTGTTGCCTGCGCGGAGTGGCCGGCGTGATCGAGCGCACCCAGGATCCGGGGCGCCGCTGGTGCATCCTGGCCATGGGGGGATTTGGAGGCCGCCAGGTGCACCTTTGCGCCGACCTGGATATTGCCTGCTTCGTCGGGAGCGACACGCCGCAGAGCCCGGGCCGCAATCGCGCGGAAGTGTTTTTTTCGACGGTCATCAGCACGATGTCCACCGTCTCCCCGCATGGTTCCCTGTGGAAGATGGACGCGCGCCTGCGGCCCGAGGGCGTGAATGGGCCGCTCGCCGTGCCCCTTGATCGCGCCGAGCGCTACTATGCGAGCGAAGCGGGGACGTGGGAGTTTCAGAGCGCCACGAGGGCGCGATTCGTTGCGGGCGACGTGTCCCTGGCGGAGGAGATTTTTTCGATCCTGCGAGCGGCCGCGGGCGCGCGGGCCAAGGCGGGGGGGCTGGCGGAGGAAGTACGCGCCATGCGTGCGCGCCTGGAAGCCTCGCTCAAGTTGCCCGGCCATGCGGAATGCGATCTCAAGCGCAGCGCCGGTGGGTTGGTCGACATTGAGTTTCTTGTCCAGTATCTGTTGCTTCACCACTCCACCGAGCTGGGCGAGTGTATCGTGCCGTGCACCCGGGATGCCATCGAATGGCTGGTGCGGGCGGGATTCCTATCGGCGGAGGATGGACGCTTCAGCGAGGAGCATCGCAGGCGGCTTCGGACGCTCCAGCGAACGTTGCGCCTGTTGCGCGAGTCCTCCCGCGACTTCATCCCGGCGAACCCCACCCAGCGCGAGGAGATCACGCGGGCGATTGCATTCCAGGACTCCTCGCCGCGCGACCTCCTCCAGCGACTGCCGAACGACATGCGGGAAATGCGCAACGTGTTTGAAAGACTGCTGGCCGGTCGGGACTGACGCAGGCCGGGGCACGAAAGCATGGGGCTTCAGCGTCCGCGGCGGCGCCTGCGGCCACGCCCGCCCCCCTCGCCGGCAGGTTTGTCCGCGCGGGGCGAGCCAGACTCTGGTTTGTCCTTGGGCTGGTCGGGGCGCCCTGCCGGCCGGAATCGCCTTCGGGAGCCGCGATTCGCGGCACCTTCGCTGCGGGGCTCTTCGCGCGGCGGGTCTCCAGACTCTGGCGGGCGGGAGGATGTTTCCGGTTTGTCTCCACGGCGATCACGACCGCCGCGACGACGGCGGCGGCGCTTTTCCTCCGCGGACCCCTCGCCTCCGGGCGATTCCGTCGCGGGCGCGGCACCTTCCGGAGGCGCGCCGGGCTCCTCGACGACCTTTTCACGAGGAACACGGCGGGCCTTTTTCCTGTTCGCGTCGTCCGTGGCACCACCCTTTGCGCGGGTCGTGGCGGACTTGGCGAACATGCCGGACATCTTCTTCAACTGCTCGGGGACACGCGCGCGCAAATCCTCGTGGGCCGGCACAATCGTCGTCCCACCGTCCGGAAATTGAACGGTGTAGGATTGCCGGATGATGTTGCGGTCGATGATGACGCCCTCGCGCCCCTCGACCTCGATGGTCGAGCCCTTGGGGAGCAGGGCCTTGACCATGTCGCGGTACTGGTCCACCTCGTAGGAGAGGCAGCACAGCAGACGCCCGCACTGGCCGGAGAGCTTGTTGGGGGGCAGGTTGATGTCCTGGTCCTTGGCCATCTTGATGGTGATGGGGCGGAAGTCGGGAAGCCATGACGAGCAACAGGTGCGCAGGCCGCAAATGCCGAAGCCATCGACGATCTTGGCCTCGTCGCGCACGCCGATCTGCCAGAGCTCGATGCGGGCCTTGAGCAGGGCGGACAGCTCGCGCACGAGGGCGCGGAAGTCCACCCGCTGGTCGCTCGTGAAGCGGAAGACGATGCGCCCGTCGCGCGGATCGATGCGGGCGGTGGTCACCTTGATCGGCAGGCGCATCTCCTCGGCCTTCTCCTTGCACAACACGAGGGAGCGGCGCTCGACCGCCTTGCGGGTGAAGAAGGCCTCCTTTTCGCGATCCGTCGCGAGGCGCAGGATGCGCTTCATCGGCCCGCGCCGCAGCCGCAACTGCTCGGTGGAGACCCATTCCACCCCGGCGATGAAGCCCACGTCCTGACTGTCCTCGATCTCGGCCACGACGAAATCCTGCAACGCCAACCCCTCGATCCCGTTGGGATCGTAGGTGCGCGGCATTTCCTCCTGCGCGAACTTGAGGCTGATGACCTGGGGCATGGGGTGGCTGGGGCGGCTCCTCCGGGCTGGGGTTGGATACGGTGACCGGGGGGTGGGGGGTGTTCAATGGGAAAGGACGCCTTCTCCGAGTGCCCAATAGTGGAATGCCTCCGGGTTGCCGCCCCGGAGGC
>CAYTRP010000156.1:3756-7823 GCA_964440195.1 uncultured Candidatus Sumerlaeota bacterium | reverse complement strand
GTCGCCTCCACCGGAGGCCATTCAAATTTCGCCCTCCGGGCTCGGTGGCTGCACCCAGCAGACGCGCCTTTTTCCGACTTCCCTCCGGGGGGCATCTCGAGGATTCGGGAGATGCGCCCCGCTTTGGCTCGATTATCCCATTTGACTTGACTGTTGAGTGGACGCGTGCCTCCTTGCGGCAATCTGAGGTGTCCCGCGAAAAGGAGGAATTCCATGAAGCCGAACCTTCATCGGTTTGCCGTGGGGATGACCGTGTTCGCGACTTGTCTTGGCGGCACGGCACAGGCACTGGTCCATCCCTTTACAAAAGTCCTCATCGATGGGTCGAAGGAGGTGCCGCCATTCAGCGGCAACGGCAGCGCCGTCATGGATTGCGTGTACAATGAGGCCAGCGGCGCGATCGCATGGTATGTGGAGTACGAGTTGGACACGGGTTCGACGACGCTGACGATGGCGCATTTCCATGGGCCCGCACCGGTGGGGGTGAACGCGGGCATCCGGATCGACGTCAACGACGGGACATTCCCGAAGGCCCGAACCGGGCTGTTCCGGGGCACCGCCACGGTGAATCCGGCCCACAAGGCGGAGGTGCTCGGGGAGTTGTGGTACATCAACCTGCACAGCAATGTCCGGCCAGGCGGAGAGTTGCGCGGGCAGATGGTTCCGGGGCCGGTGACGCATTACTTCGATTCGGACCCGATCACGAGCGGGCAGGAAACGTCGCCGGTGACGACGAGTGGGAGCGGGACGATCGATGCCGCCTACGATGCGGACACGAACACGCTGACGTTCGGGCTGAGGTGGTCAAACCTGACGACGGCGGTCAATGCGATGCATTTCCATGTGGCTCCGCCAGGGACGCCGGGAGGGATCACGGTGGATTTCGCGTCGCTGGGTTCGTTCCCAACGACCACGACGGGGGCGTTTGCGGGATCGGTGGTGCTGAACGACACGCAGGAGACGCAGTTGTTGGCGGGGAATTTCTATGTGAACATCCACACCATCATGCACGGTGGCGGTGAGATTCGGGGGCAGTTGAATCCCATCGTGGTGCCGGCGATGGCGACGGATTGGTTGTTCGTTGAGTAGGGCTTGGTTTGCCGGGGGATGAGAGGGGATTTGGTGGAGTGGCGGGTGGGTCAGGGTTATGCCATGCATCATGGCGGCCGCCTGTCGGCGGGTGAAGCGGTTGTGGGCGATGCGGTTGAGGAGGTCTCGCCGAACAGTAAATAATGAGTCTGTTTTGTATCTGGTGTTTCCAGGATTTGATGGGATTCATTGTGGTGCGAAGGGTCACGGCAAAAAATCGGGGCGTGAATCGTGCGCGTGGCCGCGCAACCATTGAACGGCATTGGCAGGAGAGCTTGTAAAAAAATGCGAACCGTTCGTTTTGGGGGATAGTCGAACCCCCTCTTCGAGTCGCGAAAGCCCGCCAAATCGCCTGCAATCGATTTGGATTTCGTCCATCGAGCACAGGGATCGATTTTTTCACAAGCTCGGATGCCCAAGTTACTTTGTTGGCGCATGATTCGCGGTTTGGAGGAGGTTTTGAAACGCACTCCGAGAAGAATCAACATGGCCTCGCCATCCCGGACCACGGCTCAATTCCCTCGCGCAAGGACCGTGTTGTTGGTTTGCGAAAGCCGCCAGTTGGTGCGGCCGTAGCTGTATCGCAGGCCCGCCTCGATGTCGTCGGGAGCGAGGCCGGCTTCCTCGAGGGTGCGCGGCAGGCGGCCTTCGTTTTCGAGGGCGAATTGTTGGATGGCAATGACGACGCGGGCGACGTCGCGGTCGAGGCGCGCCCGGGCATTGCGGCTCCCTTCGAGGTCGGTTTCCGCGTCGCGGAGTTGAACCTCCGCGCGGCGGATCAACTCGTGGCGTCCTTCGGCACTGGGCGGGCGAAGGGTGTAGTCCCTGGGGCCTTCGCGCAGCCACAAGCCAAGGGCGACGACCAGCACGACGACGGCGAGGGCGGCGAAGAAGGCGACGATGAAGAGCACCAGGAGGCGGCGGTCGTCGTGCGGCTCGTGCGGCCCCGCAATCGCGGCGGAATCGTTGGAGGTCATCGGGGTGGCTAATCCAGGCCCAGCCGCCGGGCATCGCGGCTCGACATCACGAGGTCTCCGGGGCTGATGGTGCCATTGCTGGGATCGTAGAGGAGCGGTTCCCGGGCGGGCGCGGGGGCGAGCCATTGACGCCAGAGGTTCGGCGCGCTGTTGAATTCGCCGTCGGGACCGCGCGAGACGAGGGCCCACTCCGGGCCCGCAATCACGTAGAGCGAGGGTTCCGCGTAGGGGCGCGGTTGCGAGAAGATGTCGAGGCGCGCGTGGCGCGCGTATTCCCGGTGCAGGGGCTGTCCGCCCAGCAGGAGCGCCGTGGCATCGATGAACTCGGGATCGGGGAGGTCGTCGCCCGGGCCGGGTGCAAAGGGGGCCCCGGTGTCGCGCACGCGCTCGCGCAGGGTGCCATAGGCGCGGCCAAAGTCCTCGCGGTGCTTCTCCATCTTGCGGCGAACGGTGCGCGCCTCGAAGTCGAGGTCGACGATGAAGTAGAGCGCGTAGAGGGCGACGAGGAGCGCGATGGCCACGCAAACGCCGGCCTCGGTCATCTGGCGCCGCGACCACCGCGGGGGGGGAGGTTGGCGCGACATCATCGGGGCACGGCTTCCGGGGCCGGGGACTCTTCGGGGGGCGCGGCGGCGCCTTCCTTGGGAAGGGGGCGCGCGCGCTCGCGCAGCGCGAGGAGGACCGGCGCCAAAGGGGAGCCTTCGGCGATCAGGGCACCGGCCTCGTCGAGATGACCGGCGGCGGCGGAATTGTCCCCCAGGCGCAGCGCGATGAGCGCACGGGCAAGGAGCGACGACGCCCGATCGGATTCGGGGGAGGCGGCACGGGCCAGCAGCTCGTTCAACTGCCGCCAGTCGGCGGAAACGGATTCACTGGAAATCGCGGCGGCGGGCGTCCTGCCCGAGGAAAGGCCGAGCGGGACGAAACCGGACCGGAAGATGATGAAGAAGTCGATGACGACGACCACGAGCAGGGTGAAGGCGATCCACTTGAGGATGCGCAGGTTGCGGACCTCGCGGCGGCGGGTGGATTCCTTTTGGGTTATCTTGTCGAGAATGGGTTCCATGTCCCCGGCGCGGCCAATGCCCCGAGCCATCACGCGGGCGAGGACCAGATCGTTGTTTTGCAGCGCCTGGTTGGCAAATTCGCCGGTGACGACGCTGCGGAGGTGGAGGGCCTGGATATTGCGCGGCCACAGGGCCAGGGCTTGCAGGATCATGTTGTTGCACTCGGCCAGGCTCTCGTAGTCGCGGCCCGACTGCTGCATGCGCTGCTCGACGGCACGCGCCAGGGCGAGGGACTCGGAGCGCTTGCCGGCGCCGGTCTGGTACGCCGTCAGTTGTCCGAGAAACTCGGTCACCGACGCGTGCCGGTCCTCGGGGTCCGTTGAGAGCGCCTTCATGGCGATGGCAATCAGTTCCTCGGGGACGAGACGGCGCGGCGCGGCCACGTGCGGCGGAATGACCTCGCCCCGAATGGCCTTGGCAAAGGATTCGGCGCTGTCCTCCGCGCCGTGGGGCGGCGTGCCCGTCAGGAGGAAATAGAGCATGCCGCCAAGCAGGTACACGTCGGTCCAGGGGCCCACGCCCTCGGCCGTGAACCGTGTCTGTTCGACGGCCATATAGGCAGGCGTGCCCGCGGGGTTGTGGGCCTTTTCGCGCGTGGGAACGAGTTCGCCGATGAGCGCGCGCGAGTTGTCGCCCACCGCGGCGGGATCGTGCAGGATCGCGACGCCCCAATCCATCAGCAGCACTTCGCCGAATTCCCCCACCATCACCTGCGAGAGCTTGAGGTCGCGGTGCACGATGCCGCGCGAATGGGCAAAGGCGACGGCCTGGCAGACGTCCAGGAGGATGGGAAGGTGACGCGCGAGGTACTCCATGGGATCGTCGTCGAGTTCGGAGTACGCCATGCGGTCCCACCGCTCGCCGCGCACCAGCTTCATGGCAAGGACGGGGCGGCCCTGCTCGTCCACGCCGAGGTCATGGACGGGGACGATGT
>CAYTRP010000156.1:2748-3746 GCA_964440195.1 uncultured Candidatus Sumerlaeota bacterium | reverse complement strand
CAGGGCCTCGCGGCGGAAGAGGATCTCGAGTTCGCGCCGCTGGCCGGTGCTCTCCTTGGCCTGCTCGAACAGGTCGTCGCGCATGCGCTTGACGGCGACAAGACGGCCGAGCGAGAGCTGGATGGATTCCCACACCTCCCCAAACCCGCCCTCCCCCACCATTCTTATCAGGCAAAAGGGACTCTCCTCCGCCCCCTCGCGCCGGTGCTTGCCTCCAGCGGGCGGGGGATGCTTCGTGTCCAGGAGCCAGCGCGGCACCTCGGGCGTCAGGGGCACGCGCGGGGGGGTCAATTCGCCCTCCGGGAAGGTGCCCTTCTTGAACCCGGGCCGATAGGACTCATTGGGATCGGCGGGCAGATCCGTGGGGATCAGCCTTGAGATCATCTCATCCATTTCGCCTCGGCTCAGGGCCATGGGCGTTTGCTCTCCCGGGAAGAACGGATTCGCACGACCGGCCCCCACAACCGCAACGAAAACCGCTGCGCAACGCGTTCGGGGTTGGCATCCGCCATCGCGCCCGACATGATCACGCGGCAGGAAAAATCCCCCGCGCGGGATGGGTTTCGGGAACACACGGGTGACCGCGAGTGTCCATTAGGGATTGAAGTCATCAAGTAAACAAAAGGGGCGGTGCCATGTCACGTCTATCGCTGTTGCTGCTGATGTTTGTCGTCTTTGCGCTGGGCGGGTGCGCGCGCTTGACCGATTCACCCGTGATGGGCAAGGCCATCCCCGCCGAGGATGCGTCCTTTGCCGATGGGCAATCG
The DNA here is from genome assembly GCA_964440195.1 of uncultured Candidatus Sumerlaeota bacterium. Taxonomy (GTDB): domain Bacteria; phylum Sumerlaeota; class Sumerlaeia; order SLMS01; family JAHLLQ01; genus CAYTRP01. The sequence goes on along the minus strand of CAYTRP010000156.1, from coordinate 2,979 downwards.
GCCAGTGGTGAATTGAACCGGGTGGCGAGGGGCAGGAGCCCTGCTTCCCCCGCCTCGTTGGAGAGTTTCGAGGGCGCCGGCTTTGGATCCGCCGGGGCTTTTGCGGGAGTTGGCTTTGCCCTTGCCGATGCGACGGCCTCGTCTCCGACATCGGTGGGCCGATCCGCCGCCTCGCCCCTTGTGCAGGACCGCCTGCTGACCAAGGAGGGCGGCCTGTGGCTGCGCGTCGCC
>CAYTRP010000156.1:0-2738 GCA_964440195.1 uncultured Candidatus Sumerlaeota bacterium | reverse complement strand
ACATCGAGCGCGCGCAGTTGGAGGCGGTCGCCATCATCGAAGGCGAGGGTGGCCTGATCTTCAAGTCGCAGATCGGATCGCTCGAAGCGCGCATTCCCCCCGAGCGATTCGAGGACACGATGAACCGGCTGGCGGCGATCGGTGTCGTCGCGCAGCGATGGACCAACGTGCAGGACGTGACCGAGCAGGTGGCGGACCTGGACCTGCGCCTCGGGATTGCGCGGCAATCGTTCGAGCGCTTGACCGAGTTGTTGGCCAAGGCGGACAAGGTCGAGGACATGCTCAACATCGAGCGCGAGCTGCGCCGCCTGACCGAGGAGATCGAGAGCATGGAAGGCCAGCGCCGGGGCATCCAGCGCCGGGTGGATTCGTCCATCATCAAGATGACCATCGAGCAGTTGGTCGAGGTGGCCAACCAGCCCCGCGACCTGCAAAGTTTCCCCTGGATCACCGACACGAGCATCAACGCGGTGCGGGTACCGGGCGAAAGCAGCGCGCTGCGCGACACGGGATGGCTGGCGCGGGCACTCATTGGGCGTCCGTTTGACCTGGGCGGGGCGGAACGCGGGCGTCTGCCTGAGGGACTCGTGCCCATCATGGCGGGCCCGAGGATGCTGCTGGGGACCACGCCGGAGGACCATCGCCTGCGCGCACGCGTCGTGGAGCCGCCGCAGGAGGCGAGCCTGGACTTTTGGCCGGCAGCCTTGCGGCGAAGCCTCGAAAACATTCGTGGCTACGAAGTCATCGCGTCGGGCGCGGCAAAGATCGACGACGCGCGCCTGGCCGGCACGCGCCTCGACACGCGCGTGCGCTTCGAGGGCGAACTGTGGCGCTACAGCGTGTGGGTGGTGCAGCAGGAAGGCGCCCAGCGCTTTGCCGTCATCGAAGCCGCCTGGCGCGACGCGGAGACCACAACCGTCGAGGCCAAGGCCGAAGCGGCCGTGGCGGGATTGCGGATGAGGTGAACTGGCAAGCCGATTCCCCCCGAATGCGTGAGGGGCGAGGGGATCCTCCCCTTTCCCCTTTCGCCCCGGGGAATTCCGGGTTTCGGTTCTGCAGCGTGCGGACGTTGCTCCCGCCTCGCTCGTGAATCGCCTGCCGAGGCCCCCATGACAGCGAAGAAAGCGGCCACCTCCAAACCCAAGTCTACCGCCCCCTCCGGCAGGCCCTCCGCCCTCATCGACACGCGCATCATTCATTGCGGCGACAACATCGAGCAGTTCGCCAAGCTCCCCGACGACTGCGTGGACCTGATCTACATCGACCCGCCCTTCAACTCGAACCGCAACTATGAAGTGTTCTGGGGCGAGACGAAGGAGAAGCGCGCCTTTGAGGACCGCCACGCGAGCACTCAGGCCTACATCGACTACATGCGTCCACGAGTCGTGCAACTCGCCCGCGTGCTAAAGAAGACGGGCAGCTTCTATTACCACTGCGACTGGCACGCCAGCCACTACGTGAAGGTCATGCTGGATCAGATCTTTGGGGAGAATAATTTCCTCAATGAGATCGTCTGGCGTCGAGCAACGGCAAAATCGCAAACTTATCACTCGTTCCCGAACAACCACGACACGATCTTCTTCTACAAGGGACCGGGCAAGAATACGTTCAACCGCCTGTTCAAGCCTCACAGCGAAGAGAGGATTCAACAACACTACAGCAACATAGAGCCCGGGACCGGAAGGCGCTACTCGCTAGGGGACCTCACGGCCGAGGGGACACGAAAAGGCCAATCCGGAATGCCCTTTAGGGAGATCGACATCACCGCCAAAGGGAATCACTGGAAGTACACTGTGGACAAGCTTGAGGAAATGGACAAGGAGGGGAGGATTTACTGGCCAAAGAAACCCGGCGGAATGCCAAGGCTGAAGCGCTATCTTGATGAGCAAGAAGGCGTCTTGCTTGATACCGTTTGGGAAGACATTCCGCCGATCAACTCGCAGGCCCGCGAGGCTCTTGGCTATCCCACCCAGAAACCCCTCGCACTGCTTGAGAGAATAATAAAGGCCTCCAGCAAACCCAACGACATCGTGCTCGACGCCTTCTGTGGTTGTGGGACGGCCTTGGTGGCCGCACAGAATCTAGGAAGGCAATGGGCCGGCATCGACATCTCGCCGACGGCCTGTCGCGTCATGGCCAAGCGGCTGCGCGACGTGTGCCACATCCGCGAGGACGAGGAGTTGTGGCGTGTCGGGCGCGGGTTTGTTGTTCGCGACCTGCCGTGGACCATCGAGAAGCTGCGCGCGATCCCGCCGTTCGAGTTCGAGAACTGGGCCGTCATTGCCCTCGGGGGCGTCCCCAACACCGTGCAGGTCGGCGACATGGGCATCGACGGCAGGATCTACCCCGTCGGCACACGCCCCAGCGACAAGAACGACATGTTCACCGGCGATTGGTTCCCGATCCAGGTGAAGCAGAAGGACAAGGCCGGACGCCCGGACATCGACGCGTTCGAGGCCGTGATGATGCGCGAGGACCGCCCGCGCGGGTTCTTCGTGGCATTTGGATACACGAATGATGCGCTTGCCGAATGTGCCGCGTTTCACAAGCGCACGGGCCGCATCATCAAGCTGATCACCGTGCAGGAAATTCTGGACGAGCAACACACGCAAAAAATGTAGACTCCCGGTCAGGGAGGACCGGCGGGGGGCAGGGGCGGAGGGGAGGCGGAGGAAGTGGTGGCCAGGGACGGAATCGAACCGCCGACACCATGATTTTCAGTCATGTGCTCTACCAAC
>CAYTRP010000155.1:3847-7852 GCA_964440195.1 uncultured Candidatus Sumerlaeota bacterium | reverse complement strand
CCGCGAGTGCAGCGTCGAGAGCGGAACCCCCAGCGCCATCGCCACGTCCCGTTGCGTCATGCCGTTGAGATAATGGAGTTGAACGGGAAGGCGAAGGTTCGGCGGAAGTTGCGCCACCAGCGCCTCCATCGCCGCGCGGCGTTCGGATTCGCCGAGGGCGGATTCGGGGCCCGGCGCGGTGTGGATCAAATCGGGCGCGTGCTGCATGGCTGTCTCCCGCTGGCGTCGTTTTCGGAGAGACATGCGGTGGGCCTCGGCCGCGCGGCGGGCCGTGCGCAGCAGGTGGTCGTGGGCGTCCGGCGCCGCGATTCGGCCCGCGCGGGTATCGGCCAGAACGCGCGCCCAGGCAGTCTGGAATGCCTCCTCGGCGTCCTCGCCCGGCCCCAGGATGCGCGCGCAGATGGTCCATACGGCGCCCCGCTCGGCCTCGAAGACCGGTTCGAGGGTATCGGCGGGCCGGGCCGACGCTGCTTGGGCCAGAAAACGCTGCCAAAGAATTGCGGTCATCTTCGCGCGCACCACCGTTGAAATCGTCTCCATACCTATGGAGCGGGAAAAGGGCGTTTGTGCGAGATTGGTGGAAGTTTTTTAACGTTTCATCCTGATGACAATCGGCTCCCCTTCGGGATTCACGATGACGCGGTCGATTTCGGCGGTGGCGTAGCCTTCGGCTTCCACCGTAAGCAACAAGGCCGTCCTCGGCGGGAACGCTCCGACGCGGAACACGCCGTCCTCCGTGTCGAAGAACATGCCTGGCTCCATTAGTCTCGTGAGGATGCCGCGCGGGGCCGCATCGCCGGGTTCCTGGCGCTTCGGAAATCCGAGGCGCACGCGGAACTGCTCGACGGGCTTGCCGGTGCCCGCATCCACGACGCGCCCGGCGACGGGACTGTATCGGGGAATGACGATGCGCTCGTTTGTCTTTCCCGCCATGTTGTCATAACGCATTGAGTCGGTTTGCCAGGGCGGTGTCACCCAGAAGACGGCACCGCTGTCGAGGTCCGCGATGCGGAACCGGCCGTCCGCGCCGGTCGTGGCGCTCGCGATGTTGTGCATCGATTCCGCCCAGACGGTGATGCCAACGTTCTCGATGGGGTCGTCCTCTTCATCGACGAGGATTCCGCTGGCGACGAGGCCGCGCTCCAGCCCGACGCGCAAATGCCCATCCACGACGGTGTCGAGATTCACCGCTTGCGGAGCATAACCATCCGCCACGAAGAGGATCTGGTTATTGACGAGAGTGAAGTTTTCGATGGCGAAGCGCCCCGCCGCGTTGGTGTGGCCGATGGGCTCGTCGCGCATTTGCTGGCTGGCGCGCAGTCGCGCGTTGGCGATGGGCCGGCCGGTGATGGCATCGACAACGATGCCGGTCAGGCTGGCCGAGGACATGGCAATCAATACGATGTTGTGCTCGTGGCGGTCGGCGGATTCGGGGACGATCACCTTCTGGTGCTGGAAGTATGTCTTGTAGCCCGGATGATTGACGTACACCTGATGCAGTGGGATTCCCCGCGCCACGTTGTGGATTTCGTAGCGCCCCTCCGCGTCGGATATCGCCGCTTCGTTCCACGACTCCATCGTGTTGCTCAGGGTCACTTTCGCCTCGGGAATCGGCGTTCCCGATTCATCCTGCACGATGCCGTAAAGCACCGACCCGGGTCGCAGTTCCATCGTCACGACCGGATCGGTGGAGCCGACGTCGAGGAGGAGGTTGGCCAGCGCGTATCCCGTTGCACTGGCGCTGATGTTCGCCTGGCCCAGTGGCACGTCGTCCAGCCGGGCGATGCCCTCGGCGTCGGTCGTGATGGTGTGATTGTAACGCGGGGCGCGCACACGCCCCTCCGCGCCCGCGATGGGCGCGCCGCTTTGCGCGTCGAGGACCAGAAGGGAAAGAAAGCGCGTTTCCGGCTCTTTCTCCTTTTCCTCGGCGGGCGCTATTGCCGCGCTGGCGACTTCGGCCGTTTCCTCTTCGGCAACGGTCTCCACTTCTTCCGTTTCGGCATTGGCCGGTTCCGGCTGCCGGGTTTCGCGCGCGGCCGCGCGTTCCTCCTCCACCATCCCTGCCACAAACATCCGGTCCACCGATGGGGCCTCGGCGGATTCGTCCACTCGGTACGCTCCGTCCGATCTGTTGCCGTTTCCCGCTGCCAAGTCCGTGGAGTCCGCGGGCCACAAGACGCTCATGCCGATGCCAACCGTCAGGACAACGACAGCCGCGACGGCGGCGATCTTGGCGGTGGTGGTGCCGAGAAAACCCGCCGCCACCGTCGTCGTGGCCGACGCGCCCAGCACGCTCGCGGCGGTGAGCGACGTTGGCGTTGTCAGGAGTCCCGCGCCCATGCCCCCGGCAACCAGCACGCCGAGCGCTTCGCGCAGGCCCGCGCGTTCGGCCAGCGGGCGCAATTTCTCCAACGCCGCCTTCAATCGCGAGTCGATGGTGGATGGCGGCACGTCCAGCGTTGCCGCCACCTGTCGCTGCGTCATGCCGTTCAGGTAATACAACTGCACGGGCAGGCGCAGCTTGTCGGGGAGTTGCGCGACAAGGGCCTCGATGGCCGCGCGGCGCTCGGCTTCGTCCAGCGACGCGGCGGGCGTGTTGCCCATGTCGATTCGGTCCGGCGGTTGGGGCATGGTTGTCTCCCGGGCGCGGCGGCGCGAACGGCGCTTGCGCAAGGCATCGGCCTCGCGCCCGGCGGCCCGGCAGAGGCTTTCCTGCGCGGACACCATCAGGACACGCCCGGCGCGGGAATCGACGATCAGCCGCGCCCAGGCGGACTGGAACGCCTCCTCGGCGTCCTCCCCCGCGCCGAGATAGCGCGCGCAGATTGTCCAGACGATGTCCTTCTCCGCGTCGAAGACGCGGGCGAAGGAGTCGTCGTCGCCGTGCGTGAGATACCGCTGCCAGAGTGTTGCCGTTTGTGTCGTCTTCATGGGGGGTCGCATCCACCGCGTGAAATGAACTTCACGGGTTAGGGACGCGACAAGGGGGGTTTGCCCGAAAAGGGATGAAGAGAATGAGTTTCGAGGGATCGATATGGCATTTTGCGATCTTGCATAGCCCTTCTTCGCGAGGGACAACGCCCCGACCCATACCCGCCCAGCCCAACGGGCTGGGGCCGCGACGCCCGCCGCGGCCCCTGAATCCCGAATCCTGACTCCCGATTCCTTATTTGTATCCCTTCAGATACTTCTTTTCCGCCGCGAACAACTCGTCGGCCATCTTGCGGATCTCGCGCAGCCCGCACACGGCCGAGGTGAGCGGGTCGAGCATCAGCGCATGCACGGCCATCTCGCGGCTCTTCTCGATGGCCGCCTGCGCGCCGAGGTCATACATCCGCATGTTGCTGGCGCAGATCGCCGCCATTTGCGGCGGCAGCTTTCCGTACACCGTCGGCTGTACACCGTTGCGGTCGATGTAGCACGCAACCTCCACCACGCCATCGTGCGGCAGATTCTCGATCAGCGGCCCGCCGTGTTGGCCGCGCCCGGGGCGTTGGGGCTTGTTCATCACGTTGCCGTGAATGCGCCACGGCTTGTCTTTCTCCATGGCCTCGATGATCCACCCGGCGTATTCCCAACTGCGGCAACTGTCGGGGATCGCGCCCTCCTTCAGAAGCTTCGCCCGCGCGTCGTCCGCGTTCTTGCGCCAGTTCGGCCAGTTGTCCGCGTAGAACGACGACTCGCCGTGGTAATTGTCCCGCGCGTACTGCTTGAGCAGGTCCTTGCGCTTGCGGAAATACGGCAGGTACTCGCTCAGGTGCCCGCTCGATTCGGTGATGAACGCGCCGAACTGGATCATCATCTCCTTGCGCACCAGGTCCCACGCGTCGTCGGCCTTCGACGGCTTGCCGGCAATGTCCTGCTCCGCCAGTTTTTTCAACATGGGGTACAAATCCCTTCCCTTGTGTTGAAGCTTGGTGAACCAGGCGAGGTGGTTTATGCCCGCGCACTCCCAATCGAGTTCCTCGTAGGGCACGCCCGCCCGCCGCGCCAGTTGGTCGCTTG
>CAYTRP010000155.1:266-3837 GCA_964440195.1 uncultured Candidatus Sumerlaeota bacterium | reverse complement strand
ACCAACTGGCGCGGCGGGCGGGCGTGCCAGTTGGTCGCTTGTCCCCTGCACGCTGTGGCACAGGCCGACAACGCTCATGGACGACGTGCGCCCGGCGGCCAGGCACATCATCGACATCGGGTTCGTGTAGTTGAGCACGACCGCCTCCGGGCACAACGCCTCGCAGTCGCGCAGGATTTCGATCCACACGGGAATGGTGCGCAGGCTCTTGAAGAGGCCGCCCGGCCCGATGGTGTCGCCGATGCACTGGTCCACGCCGTACTTCAGCGGGATGTCGTTGTCGTGGCGCACGCACTCCACACCGCTGACCTCGACGCAGCAGACGACATAATGCGCGCCCGGCAACGCCTTCAGCCGGTCCGTCGTCGCCGTGATCGATTCCACGGGATGCCCGTATTTTTGCGCATACAGCCGACACACCTTCGTCACCGCGTCGAGGCGCTTGCGGTCAATATCGACAAGCGCGATCTCGATCCCGCCGAGGCCGGGAATCTGGAAGAAGTCATTGACGAGGTGCTGCGTGAAGAAACTCCCCGCGCCGAGCAGCACCACCTTGATGGGCCGGGGCATCGAGCCCTCGAACCCGCGTGAAATCTGCGCCTCCTTCGTGTGCTCCGCATGCCCCTTGTGGGCCTGCATGCGAGGTGTCTGCTTTGCCATGGACGGTGTGACTCCGGAGTGAATGAACAACGGAGCCATTGATGCGCGATGGATGGCGGAGGGAGCAAGGCGGTTTGGGGAGGTCCTACGCATCCTCGCCGATCATGTCCGGGGCCGGGATGCGAAGAAAAACACCGCGAGCCTCCGCTTCTTCCGGCTCCAGAAATGCGTTTGTCTTTTCCAGAAGACGCTGTGTTTCCCACAACTCTCCCCACTCGATCGCGAGCGAGTAGCGTTGCGCGAAATCCAGAACCCGGATCAGGGCATCGGGCCGCCCGTTCCGGCTCAATGCCCTCAGGCCGGCAAGGTAGTTCTCGCGATAGACCGTCGGGATGACGATGCGCTGCTCGTCCTTCGCGACGAGTTCCGCGTTCATCATGACTCGGGCCACCCGGCCATTTCCGTCATCGAAGGGATGCACTTCGGAAACGAGAAACATCATGAAGATGGCCCGATGAAGGGGATCCGCCAACGCCCCCATCACTTCAAGGCCCACGAAAAGGGTGCCCTCCACAAGCGACGGCTCGACGAAGCGCGTGGCGCCCGCGCGATTGGCGGTTTCCTTGAACAGCCCCGGCCTCTTGTCCGGACGCCCAATCATGATGCGCGCGTGACGGTCGCGCAACAAGCTCAGGAACTCCTCCGAGGAGCGGGACACCCGCCGCATCTCCGTCTCCGAAGCAACAATGCGATAAGTGCCCAGAATATCGTGGGCATCCTCCGGGCGCTGACGGGGAATGCGCCCCTGAAAAACAATCTCGGCGGCTTCCTCGACCTCGAACTCCGTTCCCTCGATGAAATTCGAGAAGTAGGCCTCGAAGAATGCCAATGTCGTCTGTCCCTCCGCCGCGCGTCCCGGGTCGGATCGGGGCACGGGCGGCGTCCCGCGCAACGCGGCGTGCAGTTTCTCGAAGAGCGCGAGGCGCTCCGGATCGTAGGGTCTTCCCAATACTCTGGCAACGGTCACCGGCGATGAGATGGCCGCCTTCCTTGAACCCAACAACGTCCCGATCAGGTCGTCCAGCTCCCGCGCTTCCTTTTCCAGTCCAAGGACAGGCGCGATTCGGCGGACATGATCGCGCAGCGTGCCAAGCGCCTGCTCCGAACCGCGACGCAGCAGGCTGTCGAGTCTTTCCTCGATCCGTTCCCGCGCCAGGGTGCGCGATACCCCTCCCTTGTAAGGCTTTCGGGAAGGCCGCATGTTTTCCAGAAACGCCCGCGCCGGAGAAGAAAGTCTCAATCCGCCAACGAACGGCAGGTCATCCTCCAGAGGCGGATGCCCCGTCCGCGCGCGCAGGCGCAGCCCCGGCAACTCGACATCCTTCCGCCTCTCCGCCACCAGAAAAACCGACCCATCCTCCGCCGGACCATTTTCCAGCGCCGTGCGGTCGGCGATCAGCGCACCCGGAAAATACAGGGCCACGATGGGCCACAAATGCTGGCGGACCACCTTCTCCGGCTCGTCCCGCAGGTTCGTCGTGTAGAGCCGCGACGCCAGCTTGCGCACCCGTCCCGCCCGCGCCGCGTCCGAAACCGCCCGCCGGATGTCGGCGGTGGACAGGAATACCTCGGGCCAGTTGGCGGACAATCTCGGCATTTCAACCCCTCCGCCCTTCTCATATCCGGACAATTCGCGCAATAGGAAGCCTTTTTTCGGACATTTCGACGAATTGGTGGATTCCCACCCCCCCTCACACCAACTCCTTCAGCATCTCCGCGTCGTACGCCCGCAGGGGCAGGTCCTCGCGGCAGCGGGCCACGAAGTCGGGGTTGGCGATGAAGGGGCGGCCGAAGACGGCCAGGTCGATCTCCCCTTCGGACAGCGCCCGCTCGGCCCTGTCCGCGTCCATTCCGCCGACGCCCATCAGCGTCGCGGTCGTCCGCGCCCGAAGCCATGCGTGCGCCGTCGTCCCGAGGTTCTCGAACTTCATGTCGTAATCATACCCGCCCATGTGCACCCACGCGAGGCCCCGCGCGCGAACGCGCTCGAGCACGATCTCGTAGGCTTCATTGTCCGGCGCGTACAGGCCGGCCGGTCCCGCCATGCCCGGCGTCAGGCGAATCCCCACGCTCGAGGCCGGCCAATGTTCCAGCATTGCATCGATCACTTCGAGGGCAAAGCGCGCGCGCCTTTGCGGCGTGCCGCCCCAGGCGTCGGTGCGGCGATTGGAGTCGGCGCGCAGGAACTGCTCGATCAGGTAGTTGTGCGCGCCGTGGATCTCGATCGCGTCGAACCCGGCCTCGCGCCCGTTGCGCGCGGCGGTGGCATAGTCGCGGACGACCTGGCCGACCTCGCGGTCGTCCAGCGCGCGCGGGGTCTCGTATTCCGTCGGCGGTTGCAGGCGCGAGATGCGTCCCTTGGCGGCGACGGCGCTCGGCGCGACGGGCAGGGCCCCGCCGTGGTAGCTCGAATGCGAGACGCGCCCGACATGCCACGCTTGCAGCGCCATGCGCCCGCCGGCCTCGTGCACGGCGGCGAGCACGCGCTTCCATCCGTCGACCTGCGCGGTGGTGAAGATGCCCGGCACGTCGGGATATCCCTGCGCGTCGGGCCGGATGATGGTGGCCTCGGAAACGATCAATCCCGCCTCGGCGCGGCGAGCGTAGTACGAGATGCTCTCGTGCGACGGCACGAGGCCCTCGGCGGCGAAGCACCGCGTCAGCGGCGCCATCACGAAGCGGTTGGGCAGTTCCAAATCGCCGAGTCGCCACGGCGAAAACAAATGGGAGTAAGGCGTGGTGGGCATGGAAAGAAGGATGAAGGCGCCGTTGTGCGTGCGAAAGGCAAAAGGCGCTTATTGGCCCGTGGGCGTGGTCGCGGTCGCCACGCAGCGAAATCCCACGTGATCGCTGGCGGTGCCGGCCTCGCCCTTGCCGCGCGTGCCGACCATGTAACGCGTGCAATACAGGT
>CAYTRP010000155.1:0-256 GCA_964440195.1 uncultured Candidatus Sumerlaeota bacterium | reverse complement strand
CACAGGAACGACCCGCCGCGCTGCACGCGCTTCTTCTCAGTGGGCTCGGCGGGATCATACGAAGACTCCGGCCCGGCGGGGTTGCGCGCCACCTCTCCATCGGCCGCCCGAAGCGCGTAGGTGTCCACCCGATACCAATCGGCGCACCACTCCCACACATTGCCCGCCATGTCATGCAGGCCGTACGCATTCGGAGCGGACTGGCCGACGGGCGCGATGCCCTTCCAGCCATCCTCCCCCCGGTCGCCCCCCTCGA
>CAYTRP010000154.1:0-7866 GCA_964440195.1 uncultured Candidatus Sumerlaeota bacterium | reverse complement strand
CGGCGCTGGCTCTTCGGGCTGCCGAAGGAGGCGGCGCCGCGCGGCCGTCAACAGGAGCGCCCCGGAAATCGCGACCCACGGCATCAAGAGCATCAATTGGGAGGCAAAATCGGTCTCGGCGGTGGAGGGAATGGTGAAGCCCAGGACGGCGACATAGGCCGCCCCCCAGGCAATGCAGAGATAAAGAAAGTCCAGGATGGTCAGGTAGGCGAGGACTGCCGGGGAAAGCGTGCGTTGGGGCATGGGCGGCTCGGCGCGGGGGAACAGGCTGGGGTGCTGGAGGAAACCGGCTGAACGAGTCCATTATGGGGAGGACAACCATCGGGTCCGCAAGCGCCGATGCGGGGCCCCCGGAGGCGGGGCGGTGGGGCGGACATATTCCCCTTGTTTCCCGGGGGGGCGTCCGCTTTCGTTTCCGCCCCCGTGCGCATCGGGCGCACTCAGACTTGTCCGTTCCGGCGGATGGAAAGGAGAACTCCCCCGCATATGGGTAGCGTCATCAAGAAGCGGCGGAAGAAGATCCGCAAGCACAAGTACAAGAAACTGCGCAAGCGCATGCGCTTCAAGCGCTAGTCGCCGACGGATTCCCTTCTCCCGCCACGTCCATCCGCCCGGCATTCGCCCGGGTCTTGGTCATGGGGTGTCGGTTATACAGCGAACTCGAGTTTCCGGAAAACGGAATCACCCCCGGCATCCTCGCCGGGGGTGACTTGTTGTGAAGAGACTTCAATGCCGGGCAGTCTCGGCTCAGTCGCGTTGGTTCCTCGCCAGTTCCTCGCTCCCACCATGTTCCTGGAAGTACCCGGGGGTGACCATTTGCCAACGGCCCTTGGTGACGTTGTAGCTCGTGGGAATCCCCGGCGGCACATTGGCCGCCTCGGCAAACCGCGTGTCCCATCTCCAGTCGCGGCGGGGAGCACTGTAGTAGCCGGAACTGACCTCACTGCCCGGGTTCTTGTCCCAGGAGACGGTTGCCACCCGGCTTTCGTAGAGGTTCAGCATGGAGCCTCTGAAGATATGATGGGCGTTGGTTCCCCAACCCTCCAGATAGCGATAGAAGTTCTCCCCGCCGCCGGAATACTGGCCCTGCCGCGACGGCACGTTGCCCGACACGAACACCGCGTTGGTCGTGGTGTGCGCGGCTGCCTTGTATGCGTTGCCGGTCGGGTTGGGGCCATTTGGCGATCCGGCGGTGGCGTAGTCGCTGTCCTTGAAGACCGAGGAGAGGATGTTGATGGCGTCCCCCGCGATCATCAGCGGGATGCGGTTGTTGGCATTGTCCGCATCGTGGTTGAGGTGCCCCAAGGTGTACATGGGCGCGTTGGTGGCGAAGGTCAATCCGAACTTGTTATCGGCACGCTGCGAGTAGGTCACGATTTGATCCAGGCTGCTGAACAGGGCATTGCTCAGGCGCGCCGCGGCCTGTTGGTTGCTGGACAGACCCTCCTGCGAGACGTTGAAATAGACGATGCCGTCCTCTCCACCGGGCGTGCCGCTTTTGGGGAGGGGAATCCCCAATCCGGCGTCATGATGAACATTGGGATGCTGCTCGTGGTTGGGGTCCGAATAGTCCGTGGCCAGCTTCAGGAATTCCGCGTAGCGGTCCGCCTTGAAATCCAGCATGGTGACGTTCTTTTCCTCGCGCCCATTATAGATCGTCACCCGGTCCACGATCGAGATGACTTCCTTGACCGGGGGGGTTGAGCCCGGCTTGATGCGCTCGTATTCCAGGCTGACGTATTCCTTCCGCATCCTGGGTGTGCCGTCTTCATTTTTCCCATCGTCCACCCAACGATAGGCTTCCACGAAGTTCTTCCAATCGGCCGCCGTTGCACCCACGAAGCCCGGCTTGGTCTCGATGATGAGACCCGCCTTGTAGGCTAAATTGACGTTCAACTTGCCGTCGTTGGCCATGTCGGCGGGATTCGCATCGTTTCCAACGGCCGGCAGGGGAGCCTCGATCAGCAGGTGGGGGCTGTCCTGTTCGTTGATCGGAAGCTGGACCCGTCGAATGCCGTCCGAACTGCTGTCCTTCAGATAGCCGTTGAAGAGACTGCCCACGCCGGCCACCTGATCCTTCCATTCCGGATTCGGCGTCCAGTCCGCTTTGGGCTTGGGGTTGCCGGTCCCCACGTTGTGGTACAGCACGGAACTCAGCCAGCCCCTGTTGTAGGTGCGGTTGGAGTTGTGGAGTTGGGCCCCTGGAACCTCCTCGCCGCCAAGGGCCCGGTCGGCGATGTAGATTTTGGTGTTCATCGTCGCTCCACCCGACCATGCGCGGCGCGCGTGGTCTCCCGGGTGATAGATGCCGGCATACATGTTGCCCGCCACGGTGAGATAGTCGTGGTAGTACGCCGAATCGGACGTCGTCAGGTACCAGTCGGAATTCGTGTGCACCTTGCCGCGCACGTCGATGCGCACGCCCGCGTCCAACTCGAATTCGTTCTCGTAAAAGATGGCATAGTTCAGCAGCGGAACGCTGTACTGGACCAGGTTCTTGGCGGCATAGACACCGGGGCGCTGCAGGAAGTTCTGGAAGGGGAATGCCGAATTGCCGTCCACGTCCCGGACGTTGCGCGCCCGCGCCCCCGCCATGACCTGCCAGCCGCTGATTTGCATGTCGAAGTCGGTCCATGGAGCCAGTTCGATGCCGAACTCGTCCACATGGTTCGAGGTAATCTTGACGACATTGTTCGCGTCCGCGCCCTCCACCGGAATCGGGATGGCGACCACCTCGATGTCAAAGCCCTCGCTCTCCAATTCCACCCCAAGCCCCTCGACGACCACCGCGACAAAGCTCTCGATGGGATTGGAGTTCCGGCTAAGCCGGATTTGCGCCGGCCGCCGTTGCGAGGCGAAGAACAGCAGCGCGTAGGAACGCTCCAGCGCGTTCTCCGCGGCGGCGAGTTCCACGCTGTGAAGCGTCAGGCGGACCGCGTCCATTCGCCGATGCAGGGCATACGCGGACAAGGAGACGATCGCGAAGAAGATCAGGCTCGTCAGGACAATGACCGTGACGAGGGCGGAACCCCTGCGTCGGATTCCCAACAGATTCTTGAACAGGCGTTTCATTTCAGGCTCCAGCGGTTAGGGTGTCGGTTGGAGTTAAGGTCGAGGGTTTCAAAGTGACACGGGCATCTTGCCCGTGGGTAGTTGGTTTTTTAAAGTGACACGGGCATCTTGCCCGTGAGGGTTTTTTAAAGTAGCACGGGCATCTTGCCCGTGAGTGGGTTTCTTTTGGCACCTGACACCGGCTGGTCTTGGGCAGGATGCCCAAGTTACTTTACGTCACCCATTTCTCGGCCCGTAGACCGCGCGGAACACGACGCCCTGATAACCCGGCCCCGTGATGGCGTCGTCCGCCACGTCGCCGGCATTCCTGGCGCGCTCGGCCCGCGCGGTCCGCGCGCCGGAGCGGTCCCCCACGCGGAACTGGGCGACCAGGGGGGAGCCGAATCCGGGGCTGCGTGTGAACACGGGTTCAAAACCTCCCGTGGGGGCCGGAATCCGCGACGCGTTGTTGACCATGCGAATGAAGGCCTCCTTGGTCCGGTCGGGGAACAACGCGACGTAGTTGTCCCGGATGGTGTTGTTGTTGCCGTCCTCGTCGATGTAGCGAAGCTCGGCGAAAACCGGGTTGGCTTCATCTCTTCCGATGCGGCGGAAACGCACGCGGTCGTTGTCCAGTTCGCCGCTGGCAACGATGATATTGGCGCCATTGGCGGCCAGTTGCCGCAGTTCGCGGTGAAGCGCCGAGATCTCGTGCGTCATCGCCAGCCGCGTCGAACTGGACCGTTGCTCCGTCAGCATGGTCAAGAACAGGGCCAGGGTCGCGCCCATGACGGCCACAAAGATCACGCTGGCGAAGGCAAGCTCCACCAGGGTGGTGCCGCGCCGGATTCCGCGGCCGCGCGCCGCCCGGGGACCGGGATTCGGAAATCGGAAATCGAGTTGGCGCATCGGGTCGCCGGTCATTGTTGGCAGGACTCCGTTTTCTGCGTGCTTCCCGTTCATCGGTTGCTCACGAACAGGCTTCTCTCCACGACGCGCTCCGCCTCGTTCGGCGTCGGGCGCCAACGCGCGGTGATGCGCACCCACTTGCCCCCGTCCACCTCGAACGTGGTCTGCCCCGCCACGGGAGCGATTTGCAGGTTGGAGCTTTCATAACCATTGAAGGCGGCGTTCAACTCGAACTGTCCCGCCGTGTGGGAGGTAATCCGCGCCATTTGCCCCGCGCCGGGGCCTTCCCGCAGGATCACATAGCTGCCGGTGAAATCGATCCCCTCGGGCCATGAACGTTCTCCCGTGGTGGGATCCGTTTCATTGAAGGTCAGGCTTCCCGTGGTGCCCCCCGTGGCGACCCCAAAGCCATACCAGGTATAGTCGATCGCGAAGACGGGTCCCGCGTCCGGGTCGTAGCGGATGGCGGGCAGATCCATATCCGAGACCGGATTGGGCCGACGCGGCCTCGAGAACGACAGGTCCGGATACACATCGGTGTCATAAACCACGTTTGGCGGCAGCGGTGGCCTCACTCCCCCGCGGTGGGAGGAATTGGGCCCCAGGGACGCATAACTCGGCGTCGCGCGGATCAATTCGCTCTCCCGGTCGAGCACCTCCATCGCCATCAGGTCCTGCTGGGCGGCCTGGGACATCCGGGTCACGAACAGCAGCCCCGTCATTGCCCCAAGAAAGACAATGGCGAGGATACCCGAGGCGATGAGCACCTCAAGCATCGTGAATCCTCGGCTAAATGAGACTCGCTGCGCTGGCACTTGTCATCTCACCCTGACGCTGGAATGGCGGCACCCAAGTCAATAATTCAATCCGGCACTTCCCATTTAGCAATCCCCATTCCGGGTGGAGCGAGGACCCAAACGGTTGTAAACAATTGAAAATAATGACTTTAGGACGTCGGCAAGCCACGTCAAGGCCGACTGGGATTGTGCATTGCACAAAAACAGTGCATGCAAAAAGGTGCGCCGTTACCCAGAGCCTGTTTCGAGAGCCAATCCCGCCAAGTGTTCGAGCAGTTCTTCGCGCCCCTCTCCGGTCTCCGCCGAATAGGGCACGATGTCCGCCACCTCGACCCCCAGCGCCTCGGCGATTGCCTTCAGGTGCTTGTGCCTTTGGGTCTTGCCAATCTTGTCCGCCTTCGTCGCCACCAGCAAGGTCGGCACTTCCGCCTCTTCCAACAACTCCATGAAGTCCAGATCCGCCTCGCTTGGGTCGTGGCGAATGTCCAGCAGCAACAGCGCCATGCGCAGCAGCGGATTCTTCCTCAAATATCCCGCCATCATCGGCTTCCACCCCCGCCGGACCGATTCGGGAGCGTTGGCATAGCCATAACCCGGCAGGTCGATCAGGTGCATCCGCACCGTGCCGCCCTCCGTTTTCAGGGACAGGTCGAACAGGTTGATCAACTGCGTCCGCCCCGGTGTGCGCGACGTTCGCGCGAGACCGCGCCGTGCCACCAGGGAATTGAGCAGCGACGACTTGCCGACGTTGCTGCGCCCGGCAAAGCAGACCTGCGGCAGGGCGGGGATCGAGTTATCCACCTTCCATCGATCAAAGGACCGAACAAACGTCGTCTCTTTTATCGCGATCCTTGCCATGGACACAAACCCCGCTTCAGATAGCTTGGTCGCACTAACAGCCGATCAAGAGTCCGGCGCAACGAAGGAGTCCCCCATGCGGCATCCCGTGCGGTCGCTTTGTATGGCAGCCTTGATTTCACCCTTGGCGGTTGTCCATGCCCCGGCCGAATCAACACCTGTCCAAAGCCAGATCGAGTCCGTCGGCCTTTTCAAGAACGGGCTCTTTGTCGTCCGCGAGACCATCAAGGTGCCCGGTTCCGGGACATACTCGCTCGACACCGTCCCCAAGGCCATCCATGGCACGCTGTGGTTTGAGTCGGAGAGCCTCTTCGAGGCCCGCGTCGTTCAGCGCGAGGAAGTGCGCCCCGCCTCCTCACCCCGGGACATGGCCCAGGCGGGCCGGCAACTCGAGGGCCAACGGGTGATCTTGTCCTTGGCGGGAGGCGAAAAGCTGGAGGGAACAATTCTCTCTTCTCACGATTCCTCCCAGGTGCGTCCCCTTCCGGTGCCCTCGCCATTCCACTTTGAACCTCCGCCCGTCGTGGGCGGAAGCACGATCGCCGTCGAAACGCCCGGCGGCGTGGCCTTCGTCCCGGCGAGTTCCGTCCAGTGGATCAACGTCGTTGATGGAGGGGCGGCCAAGGCCCTTGCCGAGACCGTGACCATTCCCACGCTGGAACTCGTCGTGGGCGAAACCAGCGCCCACGACACGGCGATCACCATGACGTACCTTTCCAACGGGATGGCCTGGGCGCCGAGCTACCAGATCGATTTCGACGAAGCGGGATCCGCCACCATTGGTGTCTCGACGATCATCCGCAACGAATGGCGCGACTTGGCGGGAACGCGCGTGGACCTCATCTCCGGCTTCCCCCAGATCGAGCATTCGGCGGTGACCAGCCTCCTGTGGCACGAAACCACCCTCGCCTCCTTCTTCGGCCAGCTCAACATGCCGGCAAGTTCGCGTTCGTCAGGTGTCGCCTCGCAGATGATTGTGATGAATACGGTGAGGCCGGTGCAAAGCAGCCTTCCCGACCTCTCCAACAACATGGCTGGCGCGGGGGAGGACCTCTACTTCTATGACTTGGGTCCGCTCAATCTGGCACGCAACAGCGCCGTCGGCCGCCGGCTTGCCTCGGCCACGACGCCCGCCGCGCGCTTCGTCGATTGGCGCATTGGCGACGACCGGGACATGCACGGCCGAAGCGAAGTTCGGGAATCAACGAATGACGCGTGGGACAGCCTTCGGTTCACCAACCCGTTCGACTTCCCGCTCACGACGGCTCCCGCCTCGGTGTGGATGGACGGCAGATTTCGCGGCCAATCCACGGCCACCTTCACCAATCCCGGTGCGGAGGCGGTGGTGAAGGTCACCAAGGCATTGTCCGTCGAGACCCGTCACGAGGAGTTCGACATGGAGAGGGGCGATCCCCGCGTGATCCTTCGGGACAACTACCAACCCGTCACGGTGCGCTCGGAGATGACCGTCATCAACCGTCGCAAGACTGCCGCGACGATCGAGATCACGCGCGAGTTCCAGGGCACCAGGCTCTCCGCCTCCGACGAACCCGCGAGGTTGCGAACGGTTTCCAAGCGCAACGCCATCAATCCGTTCAACGAGGCCCGCTGGGTTCTCGAAATTCCGGCGGGGGAGGAGAAGATCGTGACGCTGGATTACGAGGTGTTGGTCAGGATGTGAAATGGGAAGGGTGAAGGATGAAGAATAAAGGATGAAGAGGCGCTGTGTGGGTGACCACAAGTGAGTTTGTCACATGCAGATTGTATTCTTTCTTTATCATTTATCCTTCATCCTTTATCCTTTCCCTTCATCCTCCGCCTTCCCCAGAATGCCCAGATACTCCCGCCACGGTCCAACGGCCTCCCCGTACTGCTTCGCCATCACGCGCGCGATTTGGGCGATGTGGGCGAGGTCGTGCACCGTCCAGGTGGCGAGCAATTGCCCGAGGGTCACGGTGCCAAGCGCGGGGTGCTCTCCCGTTCGTTGAAGATCCGCCGGTCTCAGCTTGAGTGCCCGCAAGTCCGCGATGTTCTGCGCCCGCAGCAACGCGAAGCGCGCGAGCAACTCCTGCATCGTCCGCCCCTTGGTGGCCGCGAAGTGCCGCGTCATGTCAAAGGGCACAAAACGCCGTTCCGGTGCAGGCGCATCCCCCAGGATGATGCGCGTCCGTCCCATCCAATCCGTCTCCTCCCCATCGATCAAGTGCCCCAGGACGTTGAACGCGCTCCATGTGTCCGGGCCTTCCGTCGC
>CAYTRP010000153.1:0-7876 GCA_964440195.1 uncultured Candidatus Sumerlaeota bacterium | reverse complement strand
AGGTTACGGGCATCGACGAAACGGACGATCTCGGCGGGAGGAGTCTGTGGCCCGATATAGATGACGCGCTGGTCGGCTGCCGCGACGACAAGGGCGCACATCTGCAGGCCGAGGCGATGTTGATCGCCCGGCAGGGTGGCGAGCAGGTACTCGGAACCGGTCGACCGCTCGCTCAACCGGCGCCACATCGCGCCGAGGAAGTCGCCGATCTTCTCGGAGGCGAAATGCTCCTGGCCGATGGTGATTTCTCCCGAAAGCCAACCGTCCCCCACACGCCGGGAAAAGGGGGCAACCCGTTCCTGAATGAAGCGCAGCGGGCCGAGCCTTGCCCACGCGCCGTGAAACTCCTCGGTCAGGGAGCGCTCGTCGCAAGCACACGAGAACTTCACCCAGCGCTCCACCGTTTCACGGGTTTCAACCTCGCGTATCTGGCTCTCGCCCAGCGAACTCTTGAGCGCCGAAGGACCGGATTGCGCGAGCGCGAGCATCCGCTCGAGTTCCTCGATGGGCGCCGCGGCGACATCGCGCGCGCGGAATCCGACCGCGAGTGCCCGGGCGGCCAGACGCAGGCGCTGGATTTCCTCGATCGGATAACGACGATGGCCCGATGGGAGACGGATGGACCTCGGAAAGCCATATCTCCTTTCCCACATGCGCAGGGCTTCGATCCCGATGCCCGTCTCGCGTGCCACGGCGCCGATGGAGAACGAGATGGGTTCTTTCGTGTTGGACGCCACTATTCGGGATTCTCCGGAACGGGGGGGCGGAATGACCAACATGGCGCGGCTGCTCAAGGATGGGACGATCTCGCGGACGGGGACTTCCTTGCCCTGCCTGAACGGCGACGACCCAGGACATGGCGCAGGGCATCCTCAAGGCGGGAGAACGCAAAGGGGTAACCGGATGACAGGAGAACCGCCGGAAGCGCCCTCACGCCGTTGAGGAGCGCCGCATCCGCGAGTTCGCCAAACATCAGGCGCAAGGCCACGCCCGGCGCGGGTGGGCCAACAAAACGGCCGAGAACAGCGGCGAGCGTCCTGGTGAACTCGCTGTTCGTCACTGGCTGGGGAGCGCAGATGTTCATGGCGCCGGAAATATCGTGCCGGTACAGCGCGTGGTGAATGGCGCCAACCACGTCGTCGATGGCAATCCACGGCATGTATTGCCGGCCGTTGCCCAAGCGCCCACCGAGACCTGCAAGGAACGGGGGAAGCATCTTCTTCAGCGCCCCGCCGCGAGGGCTGAGCACGATGCCGATCCGGCCATGCACGACGCGGATTCCCGCATCGATGGCGGACCGCGTGGCCGCCTCCCACTCGCGACCGACATCGGCAAGGAATCCCCGGCCGATGGGGGACGTCTCATCGACGGCAACGTCACCTGGCGCTCCATAGATGCCGGCTGCGCTCGCGCAAAAGAGCACGGAGGGCTTGCGCTCAAGCTTTGATAGCGCCTCGCAGAGCACACGGGTTCCCGTGACGCGACTGTCGCGGATGCGGGCCTTGCGGCCGGCCGTCCAGCGCCCATCGGCGATTCCCTCGCCGGCCAGGTGAATCACGCCGGTGAAGCCCTCCAGCGCGGCGGTGCCGTCCGGGAAACCCTTCTCGGGATTCCAGTAGATGGCGTCCGCGGCCTTGGCCTGGGAACGGGAACGAACCAGCCGGAAAACCTCGTGACCGCCCGAGCGAAGAAACGGAATGAGCGACGAACCCACCAACCCACTGGATCCACTGATCAAATAGCGCCCGGATCGAAGCTGGGCCAACTGATGAAGCATCAGGTCGCGCGCCGTCACGGCATGGCGGTACTCGAATACCTGACGCATCTTCTCCTCCGCAAACCCGCGACCGAGAGCACGGCCGAGGAGGCCCAGCGGAAGGGTATATTCGACGCGGTCCTCGAGGATGGACTTTCCTTCCCCTGCTTCATGGAACACATGGTGATGATTCCACGAGGCCATCGGACCCCTGATCATTTCGTCGCGGAACGACTTGTTGGGGACGACATCGGAGATGACGCCGAGCCAGCGCTTGCTCACCGGGCCGACGCGAACATTGAGGACGACTTTTCCCTTCTCGCGCAGCTCAGGCACCCGTTCGACGGTGATGTTCCCGAAGGGAGGAATCAGGCGCTCAAAAGCACCGCTTCGCGCATGCCATTGGTAGAGCTGGGCGGCGCCGACGGGCATCACGGACTTTTGCACAAACACGGGGCTCATGCGGCACCCCTTGCATGAATCGACGCGAGCCAGCCATCGACTCCCAATACCTGTCCCATCACCCGGGCCACAAGCACCGTTCGGAAATCCCGCAAGGAAAGCCCGTGTGCCAAATCACTCCCGATTGCCCCGCTGGCTCCGAAGATGATTGCTGTCGATGCCATGGCGAGTCCTGACGGGAGGGCGATGGACAGTTGACGTCCAGATTTCGACGGCAATTTCTGGACGCCATTCCCGCTCTGCACTCCATGTGCCAGACTGTTGGATGGCAAGCAAATACGGCCCAAGCCATCTCCAGCAGTGCCGATTTTTGGTGGTTTTTTCAGCAGAAGTGCCAGCAGCGCCGAAGACTCCGCTGAAGATTCGGCGTCCCACTCGTGTCCAGACTTTGGAATCCGCCATGATCTTGACGATTACGCTCAATCCCGCCGTCGATCTCTTCCTGGAAGTCGACCGCATGGAGCCCGGTGCGGTGCTCCGAAGCCTGGAGACCAAGAGGTCGGCGGGCGGAAAAGGCATCAACGCCGGGCGGCTCATGCAGGACCTCGGCCACAAGGTCACCGTGGCATTCCCGGCCATGGGTGTGCGGGATGACTTCAGCCGCCTCGTGGCAGAGGATGGCCTGGAGTCGATCACCATTCCGACGGGCAAGCCCGTGCGGATCAACATCCACGTCGTGGAAAAGTCGACGGGTCACCATTTCAAGGTCAATTCGCCGGGCGACGAGTTGGCGGCCTCCGCGCTTGACCAGATACGCGACACGCTCGAGCCGCTCTCGCTCAAGGCTTCGGCAATTATCCTGGCGGGGAGTCTCCCGCCCGGCATGCCGAACGCGGCTTGGGCTCGCCTGACCCGAATGGGCAAGCGGCACGGGGCATTGGTGGCAATTGACGCGGAAGGCCCGGCACTGCGCAGCGCCCTCGACGTGCCGCCGGACATCGTGAAGGTGAATCGCCGCGAACTCTCCGAGACCGTCGGGAGAACATTCGACTCGCCGGAAAGAGTGCTCGAGACGGCGCGCGATCTCGTTCGACGGGGAGTTTCACTCGTGGCGGTGACCAGTCACGATGGCGAAGCGTGCGTGGTGACCCGCGAGGGAAACTGGTGGGCGTCGCCACCGCGCGTGGCATCGCGCCGGGCCGTGGGTGCCGGAGACGCCTTTCTCGCCGGCTTGATGCACGCGCACCTTTCGCGGCTTGGTCCGGCAGAGATCCTGCGCTGGGCCGTGGCGTGCGGGACGGCCGTGGCCCACTCCGAGGAGTATACCCGCATCCGCGTGGAGGACGCGAAGGACTTGTTGGCGGAGGTCGAAGTGCGACCGGGATGAAATCCCCGTCACTCACCTCATCCCATAATACTGCCTGTTCTCTTCCTTGAGCCAATAGATGATCAACGGAATCGCGGCCGGGATGCAGCAGAGGCTCGTCATCGACAGGGCGATCAGGACAATCCCATAGATCCAGACCCATGGGCGCGGCTTGAGGAAGATGGGAAGCAGGTACCCCACGCCCAGCACCAAGCCCATCACCATGTAAACGGCACCAAAAATGATCATCGGAATGGTTTCCTCGTCGCCGGACATCGCCCCCATGACAACGAGGAAAATACCAACCAGAAGGAGAATCAGGTACATCGCGCCCAAGAGCCCGACGTAAACCTTGAACCACAGGTTGACGGGGGGTGTCTCAAGGGGGCCCTCGGGAGGAAACGCCGGAATCGAACCGCTCGGGAAGTCGGGGGGAACGTCACTCATGGCGCTGAACTCCTTGGGGGATTAGGACCCGTTCGATGGCTTGAATGGCATGGAGAGCTTTGCGGGATGTGGCATCCTTGATCTGGTGGCGGCAACTGAATCCGCTGGCGACAACGAGGGTATTTTCCTCCACGGGAAGAGCGGCGCAGGAGCATCAGGCGTGGACATTTGAGAACCCGTATCGCGGGAAAGAGTCACGGCACCACCAAAACCCCTACGATCACAAGCGCGATCCATTCACTTACTCATCCCGTAAAAGAACCGGTTGTCTTCCCCGATCCAGAAGATCAGCAGGAGAATCGCGAAGGGGAAGCAACAGAGGCCCGGCATGGTGACAACGATGATGACCAGACTGTAAATCCAGACCCAGGGACGAGGTTTGAGAATAATGGGAAGCACGAAAAGCGTGGCGAACAAGAAAGCGAGTGCGGCAAGGATCAAGGATGGGAACAACAATGCGGCAATAGCCGCGTCTTCGCCGACGGACATCGCCAAGACAAACAGAATCAACCCGACCGGAACGAAGAGCAAATTCCATAAGGCCAACGCCGCCGCGTAAAGCTTGAACCAGAAAACAACGGACGGTGGCTCCACAGTGATGGAGCCCATGAAAGCACCGGTGCCGGGAAACGACGATGGGTGCGGCGGAGGGGCGTCAGGCGTGGACATTTGGAAATCAGGATCATGCAAGGAGTCACGGTGTCACCAAGACTCTTACGGTCGCGGGCGCCGTTCATTCACTCTGTCATCCCATACCACAGCCGATTGTCCTCCCTGATCCAGAAGATCAGCAGCGGAATCGCGAACGGGATGCAAAAGGGATTGGCCATGGAGAGGGAAATGAAGGCAATTCCATAACTCCACATCCACGGACGCGGCTTCAAGACAAAGGGGATCATGCAACCCGCGCCGGGAACAAGGCCCATGCCGATATAGAAGGCACCGGCACCCACGGCTTCCCATTTGCCAGACGAGATGCCAAATCCGGCAAGGACAACGCCACCCAGAAAAATAAAGCCATGAAGGACCGCCAGCAGGCCGGCGTATAACTTGAACCAAAGAATCACCGGTGGAGGATCAAAGACTGCTTCCGGCGGAAAGGTGGACAGGAACCCCGGCGGCAAGGACGGAGGCACGTCACTCACGACGGTGGCCGTCTTCCCGGGTGGGACACAGAATGCGCTCAATGGCCTCGATGACGTGCACGGCCTTGCGGTTTGTCGCATCGCCAATCTGATGGCGGCAACTGAACCCGCTGGCGACGATCAGGGTATCTTCTTGCGCGGCCCTCACGGCGGGAAGGAGGCGGCGTTCGCCGATGCGCTGGGAGACCTCGTAGTGTTCCGCTTCGTACCCGAAGGAACCCGCCATCCCGCAACAACCCGAATCGACTTCGGTCACGTTGGCGCCCAGCAGCTTCTTCGCGGCGGCAGTAGAGAAGACCGCCTTCTGATGACAATGCCCGTGCAGGAGGACGCGTGGAGAATTACCGTTGGGAGATTCGATGGCGAGGCGGCCTTCGGCGATTTCGCGTTGGAGGAACTCCTCGATGGGAAGAGTTGCCTTGGCGACGCGACGGGCGGCCTTGCGGTTCTCGACGAGGTCCGGCAGGTCGTCGGCGAGCGAGGACGTGCAACTGGGCTCGAGACCCAGGATAGGAATGCCGCGACGCGCATAACGATCGAGATGCGCGACTGTCTCCCCGCCTTCCCGTCGCGCCTTGTCCAGAAAGCCCTTTGAGATGCGCGTGCGTTGGCAACAACGACCGGCGGAAATGCGCACGCGATAACCAAAGTGTTCCAGCACGCGCACGGCGGCACGGGCCACGTTTGTCTCGTGATAGTTCGCCCAACAGTCCACGAAGAGAAGCACCTGAGTGGCGTTGGGCTTGGGGGACGGTTTGGCGCGACCACGCCACCAGGACTCAAAGGACTGCGAGGCGTATGGCGGCAGGTTGCGCTGCTTCGCCACGCCGAGCGCGCCCAGCATCGCGCGGCGAAGGAAGCCGACCTTGAGCGGGCTGTTGGCGAAGAATGAAAGCGGCCCGCTGAGCCAACGCCCCATGGCGGGTGCCTCGGCGAAGATGCGCTCGCGCAGACCGACGCCATGCGCGGCATGGTAATGCGCGAGGTGCTCGCTCTTCATGCGGGCCATGTCGACGTTGCTGGGACACTCGGACTTGCAGGCCTTGCACTCCAGGCACAGGTCGAGGACGTCGTGGATTTCCTTGCTGGCAATGCCGACATCGCCCAGTTGCCCGGACATGGCAAGCCGTAGCGCGTTGGCGCGACCACGGGTGGTGGCTTCCTCGTCGCGCGTGGCCATGTAGCTGGGGCACATCGTTCCCGCGAGTGTCTTGCGGCAGGCACCCACGCCATTGCACATTTCAACGGCGGGGGCGAAGCCACCAAATTCCGCGAACCGGAAGAAAGTCGCGGGGGCCTCGATGCGATACTTCGCGCCGTATCGCAGGTTTTGATTCACCGGCGGGGAGTTGACGATGCGCCCGGGATTGAGCAGGTTCTCCGGGTCGAAGATGTCCTTCACGTCGAGAAAGACGTGGTACATCTCCTCGCCCCAAAAGTCCCGATTCTGGGCACCGCGCGCCACACCGTCGCCGTGTTCCCCGCTCCAAGACCCACCATACGAGCGACAGAGTTCCATGGACGCGTGGCTGATCTTTGCCATGGCATCAATATGCACGGGGTCTTTCAAGTTGAGCGCGGGCTTGATGTGCAGCACGCCCACACTGGCGTGGCCGTACATGACATGGGCCAGGCCGAATCCGCGCACCACCTCGAGGACTTTCAACGTGTAGTCGGCCAGGTGCTCCGGCGGTACGCACGCATCCTCGATCCATGAGACGGGCTTGGTGTCCCCCGGCACGCTGAGGGCGACGCCCAGGCCGCGACGGCGCAGCTCCATGAGTTCCCACTGCTCGCGCGCGTCGAACATGCGGGGGAACGCGTAGCCGTAGCCACGCGAGCGCAGGCGCTCCTCGAGGGCGTCGCAGGCGGGCGCAAGGCCTTGTGGCGAGTCGGCGGTGAGTTCCGTGATGAGGACAACCCCCGGGTCGCCCTGGATCTGGCGGGTGAATTCACGAGTGCTGGGATTGTCGCGCGACAGGCGGATCATCTGCTGATCCATCAGCTCGATGGCGAGCGGGTCGGACTCCAGCACCGTGGGCACGGCGCGAAGTCCCTCTTCGAGGCCGGCAAAGTGCAGCGCAACGACCACGACATGCCTGGGTGTTTCGGTAAGGGCGACCTTGAGATCGAGGATGACCGCGAGGGTGCCTTCGGAGCCGCAGAGCAGCTTGGTGAGATTCCACGGCTTGCCGGGTGGAAACTCGTCGAGGGAATAGCCGCCCACACGGCGCCGGACCTTGGGAAATCGTTCCTCCACCAACGTGCGGTTCTTCTCGATGAGCGGAACAAACTTCTCCCACAGACGCCCCTCGGGCGTCTCGCGGCGGATCAGGTCGTCGATCTCCTCGCGCGTGCGGGGGGAGAGATCGACGATGTCGCCGGACCAGAGCATCGCGCGGGCTTCGAGGACGTGCTCCATCGTGCGGCCAAAGCGGATGCTGTGGGCACCGCTGCTGTTGTTTGCGAACATGCCGCCGACGTTGGCGCGGTTGCTGGTGGCGGTCTCGGGTGCAAAGTGAAGCCCGGTGCCGGTGATGAGGGCGTTGAGTTCGTCGCGCACGATGCCGGGTTGCACGCGCGCCCACCGCTCCTTCTCATTCACCTGCAAGAGCTGGTTCATGAACTTGGAGAAATCGAGGACGATGGCGTGGTTGGCGGTTTGGCCGGCCAGGCTGGTGCCGCCGCCGCGCGCGAGGATGGGGACGTGATGCTTGCGGGCGAGCCAGAGCGCCTTGCGGACGTCGTCCTCGTGACGGG
>CAYTRP010000152.1:0-7928 GCA_964440195.1 uncultured Candidatus Sumerlaeota bacterium | reverse complement strand
CTGGAATCCCCGATTCGGCATGCGCTGCGCTCCCCCGCCGTGATGGAGTTGCCGAATCTTGCCCGCCGCGCCGCGCCGATTCCTCTTGCTTCGGGCTCGCCCCTCCGCTTGCCCTTTGACCCCTGCGGGGCGCGCTGTCGGCCCCCGCCCTCGCTGTTCCCCCGATTGTCCCAATTCCCGCCGCGATGGGCTTCGCCCGCGCGCGTGTGAGCATTCATGCCCGCCAAGCCCAGGAAGTCCAACACCGATGGCCCCGTCCTTGTCATCGTCGAATCCCCGGCCAAAGCCAAGACCATCAGCCGTTTCCTCGGCGAGGATTATCGCGTCGAAGCCTCCTACGGCCATATCCGGGACCTCCCCGAGAAGTCCGACGAGGTCCCGGAAAACGTCAAAGGCAAGCCGTGGGCAAAGCTGGGCGTGAACATCGACGAGGACTTCGAACCCGTCTATGTGGTCCCCGCGGCCAAGAAAAAGTACGTCGCTTCGCTGCGCAAGGCCATGTCGGGGATTTCCCGCCTCCTCCTCGCCACCGACGAGGACCGCGAAGGGGAATCGATCAGTTGGCACCTCCTCCAGGAACTGCGCCCCAAGGTCCCCGTCCAGCGCATCGTCTTCCACGAAATCACGCCGGAAGCGATCCGCGAAGCGCTCGAGACGCCCCGCGACGTCGACGACAAGTTGGTCAATGCGCAGGAATCCCGCCGCATTCTCGACCGTCTTTTCGGTTACTCCCTCTCGCCCGTTCTTTGGCGCAAGGTGCAGACCGGCCTGAGCGCCGGCCGCGTCCAGAGCGTCGCCGTGCGCCTCATCGTCGAGCGCGAGGAAGAACGGCGCGCCTTTCATTCCAGCATTTACTGGGACCTCGAAGCCACCCTCGCCTCGCCCATGGGCGAATTCAAGGCGACACTGGTACGTCTGGGCGAGACCCGCGTTGCCACGGGCAAGGATTTCGACCCCGCCACCGGCCTCCTCAAGAAGGCTTCCCATGCCCGCCACCTCGACGAGAAGGAGGCGAAGTCCCTCGCGGGAGCCACCGAGGCCGCCACTCCCTGGCGCGTGACAAGGTCGGAGGAAAAACCGGCGACCCAGCGCCCCTATCCCCCGTTCACCACCTCCACCTTGCAACAGGAGGCCAACCGCAAGCTGGGCTTTGCCGCCGAGCGCACGATGCGCGCCGCCCAGAATCTCTATGAAGGCATCGACCTCGGTGGAGGCGAGCGCGTCGGTCTCATCACCTACATGCGAACCGATTCGGTGACGCTGTCGCAGCGCGCCCTGCGCGAGGCCCAGGAGCAGATCCGCGCCACCTATGGGCCCGACTACACGAGCGGCCCACGCCACTACACCAACAAGTCGCGCAATGCCCAGGAGGCCCACGAGGCCATCCGCCCCACACGCATGGATCGCCTTCCCCAGGATGTCGCGGGGTATCTCGGGCCGGACGAGCGCAAGGTTTACGAACTCGTCTGGAAGCGCGCCATCGCAAGCCAGATGGTGGATGCACGCCTCATGCGGTCGACACTCGAAATCACCGCCACCCCAAAGGGAACCGACCCCGCGATCTTCTCGGCCTCCGGCAAGAAGATCCTCTTCCCCGGCTTCCTGCGCGCCTATGTGGAAGGGAGCGACGACCCCGCCGCCGAGATTGGAGACCAGGAGACCCTCCTCCCGGACCTCAAGGAAGGCGACCCGATCCCCGCGGCAACGGGCGGCAAGGCCGAGCGCACCTCGCTGCGCCAGGTCACGCCCCTGCGCCACGAGACCGCGCCCCCCGCACGCTACACGGAAGCCTCGCTTGTGAAGCGCCTCGAAGAAGAAGGTGTGGGTAGGCCCTCGACCTATGCGAGCATCATGGGCACCATCATGCGTCGAGGCTATGTCTTCCAACCCGAACGCTCCAAGAACCTCGTGCCGACCTTTACGGCGATGGCCGTGACCAACCTTCTGCGCAAGCATTTCGGCGACTACGTGGACATCCGCTTCACCGCCCGCATGGAGGAGGAACTCGACGAGATTGCCCGGGGCGAGCGTTCGTGGAAGGACCATGTCCGTGTCTTCTACCGTGGCGAGAAGGCCTCGGAAGCCGGTGCGTCCAATGGCACGTCCGGGCACGCGATGGGCCTCGAAAACCTGATCGCCCACGAGAACCCACGCATCGACTTCCCCGCCGTCCCCCTGGGCGAGGACCCCGAAACGCACCAACCCGTCGTCGTCCGCGTGGGGCGCTTCGGCCCCTTTGTCGTGCGCGGCGAAGGCGGCGAGGGGAACACCGCCAACGTCCCCGGCGAAGTCGCCCCCGCCGATTTTTCCGTCGAGCAGGCCCTGACGCTCATCATGTCCAAGGCAGCAGGCCCCCGCCAACTCGGCGTGGACCCGAAGACAAACCTCCCCGTGTACGCCGCCAATGGCCGCTTCGGCCCCTATGTGCAACTCGGCGATAATCCGGAAGGCAAAACCGCGCTCAAACCCCGGCGCGCCTCCCTGCCGAAGGACATGCACGAGGACGATGCCACCCTCGAACTCGCCCTCAAGCTCCTCTCCCTCCCCCGCGAACTCGGCAACCACCCAGAGTCCGGCGAACCCGTGCTCGCCAACATTGGCCGCTTCGGCCCCTACGTCCAGCACGGGTCGGATTTCCGCTCCCTGGGCGACGGCGACGATCCCTACACTGTCGGATTTGAACGCGCGCTCGAACTTCTCGCCCAGCCCAAGGGAGGCCGCCGCACCACCGCCGGGTCATCCGCCAAGAAGGTCCTCAAGGACCTCGGCCAAGCCCCCGACGGCCGCGCCATCCAGATTCTCGACGGGCGCTATGGCCCCTACGCCACCGACGGGAAGAACCACGCGAGCCTGCCGAAGGCGCTGAATCCGGACAGCGTGACGCTGGACGCGGCGTTGGAGATGATCGAGGCGAAGGCGAAGAACCCGTCGAAGAAGAAGGCGGCGAAGCGGGCGAGGAAGGGATAGGCGGCGGCGGGGGCCCAGCCCCGGGGGCGGAAGCAACGACGGGACAGCCCTCGGAAGAGCATCCGGTTCTTGAAAAATTCAGGCGATTGAAGTCACTTGCGGGCTTCAGATGGAGTATTTTCCCAATACGGCCCATTTTCTCAATTGGGAAAATGGGCCATATTGGGAAAATTTTGGCCTTGTGCTCTCCCCCATTGCTTGCGCAGACTTTCTGAAAGCTGTCCATTTTCCCGGAACGGAAATGTGAGGTTTTCAAGAAAATGCTTTCCGAACATGAGATAGCGCGAAGGGTACGGGCAGGGGAGGTTTCGCTTCCTCCTCTGACATTTCGCCTTGAAAAGACTCCGGCCAAGACAGCGCGGTACGAGGCGGATGAGATCATCAGCGCATGGTGGGATGGCCGGGAGATTGGCAGGTTCGCTGTCGAATACAAGTCAACCGCGTCCCCGAAGGCCATTCAGGCAGCCCTGATGACCGTGCGAGGTTGGCGGCTTGAGGAAGGACTCTATCCCTTGGTGATGGTGCCCTATCTAGGCAACGAGCGCCTCGCGGAGTTTGAGAAGGAGAAAATCAGCGCGGTGGACCTTTGCGGCAACGGCGTGGTCCTTGTTGGCCAAAAGCTCGCCGTGTACCGAACCGGCGGGAGGAATGAGTTTACCTCCTCGGAGCCGATCAAAAACGTGTATCGAAGGAACAGTTCCCTAGTGGTCAGGGTGTTTGCCGCCAAGCCGCGTTTCCATGCGGTGGGAGAGGTTCTGGAAGAAATAAACACCAGAAATGGAATCATGCGGCAATGGAACCCGGCGGGCATGGGCCTCTCGACGGTATCGAAGGTTTTGAAGGCGATGGAGGAGGACCTGCTGATTGCACGGGAAGCGGGCATCCGCCTGATCCAGCCAAGGAAGCTGCTCGACAAGCTCGCCGAGAACTACGAACCCCCATCGGTCAAGCAAATGATTCGGCTCAAGATCGACGGGTGGGAGGGCAACGTGCTGGAACGAATCCGTCACGAGGCCGACAGGCTTCAAGTGCCCTGGCAGGTCACGGGGCTGTCGTCAGTGAATCAATTCGCCGTCATGCAGCGGGGCGAGATGATCTCCGTTTACTGCCCCCGTTTGAAGGAAATCGTCCCCGCGTTGAAAGGCCGGGAAACGGATCGTTTCCCGAATCTGGAGATTCAGGAAACCGGGGACCAACGGGTGTACTTCGATCCCCTCGTCAAGGACGGGGTCCGTTGGGCGTCTTCGGTGCAGGCGTATCTGGAGTTGATGTCTGGAGACAAGCGCGACCGGGAAACCGCCGAACAGGTTCGATCCCACATCCTGAAGGCTGTCGAGGAGTGGCGGTAATGGACAAAATGAATGAACTGAGGGCTGCCTTGCTGGACCTGCTTCATGCAACACGGGAGGCAGACCTCAGGATCATTGTCGGTGGCGGATACGGCATCTACCTGAAACGGGAATTCGTCGGGCAGACCGGGACTCCAACGCTTCTGGACCAACTTCCGGAGGCTCGATCAACGAACGACCTGGACCTGTTCCTGAGACCGGAGCTTCTGATCGAGCCGGAACGACTGAGGCCCTTGGACGCGGCCTTGAAGCTTTTGGGGTATGAGGTGAAGCGCGGAGCGAAACACTATCAATTCCTCAAGAACCCCGATGGTCCGGGAACGATCAAGGTCGATCTCCTCACAGGCCCCATGCAAAGCTTTCGAGGTTCACGAGCAGTGGTCGAAAAACGCCGGATCAAGCCAAGGCCAAGCGTGGGCATTCATGCGGGCAGGACGGATGAAGCCGTCGGCCTTGAAGAGGGATTGTTGGACCTGAGGCTTGCCGGAAGGCTTTCGACCGGACAAGAATGGGAAGGCACGGTCTTTGTCCCACAGCCCTTCACTTACCTCGTGATGAAGCTCCACGCCTTTCGTGATCGATTGGAAGACGAAAAGAAGGATTTCGGCAGCCACCATGCCCTGGACATCTACGCCGTGGTGGCCACCACCATCGAGAAGGAATGGGAGAAGGCCAAGGAGCTTTCCGAAAGCTACAAGAACCAGCCGGAGGTGCTGGAAGCGAGACGGCTCGTTGAGGAGTGCTTCTCCAGTCCGACGGGCATGGGGATCATCCGCCTGAAGGAGAGCAAATACTTCGAAGATCGCCTTCGGGTTCGGGAATTCTCGGAGGTCATGCGAGAGTTGTTTCCGCCCATTCCACACTGACAAGCAATGGCACCCTGAGCTTGGGCCAATCCCCCAAAACCCACGGGGGGGGACAGGACAGGTCCTCCTCGCACCGGCGCCGTGTCCTGCCGCCCCTCCGGGCTGCGCCTCTCCAAGCTGGGTGGTTGGCCGGACGAAGCGTCATGGCTTGCGAGTCTACGCCCCTGGAAACCGTATAAATCATCCCGTCGGCCTTGTCGTCC
Organism: uncultured Candidatus Sumerlaeota bacterium; assembly: GCA_964440195.1. Classification (GTDB taxonomy): domain Bacteria; phylum Sumerlaeota; class Sumerlaeia; order SLMS01; family JAHLLQ01; genus CAYTRP01. Next base: position 2,543 of record CAYTRP010000152.1, on the reverse strand, counting down.
GCGTCCCGGCCATCTTCATCCTTGATAATTCATCCTTCATCCTTTCTCTACCCACCCGACGGATTTCGCGCTGCTTCGCCTTGCGCCGGTTTCCGGCGGGTCCCTAGCGTTCGCCACTCTTCGGCGGGCCCTTTGGGGTTGCCGGACCATACACAGCAAGGACACGCGCCCATGAAAGGGAAGTATCTGTTCACCTCCGAGTCCGTGACAGAAGGTCATCCGGACAAGGTCAGCGACGCCATTTCGGACTCGGTGCTCGATGCCATTCTCGCCCAGGACAAGAATGCGCGGGTTGCCTGCGAGACGTTCGTCTCCACGGGCCTTGCCGTCGTCGGCGGGGAAATCACCACCACCGCCCGCGTCAATTACAAGGAAGTCGTCCGCGAGACGATCCGTCGCATTGGGTACACGAAGCCGGAGTATCACTTTGCCGCGGATTCGATCGGGGTGCTGGAAGCGATCGGAACGCAGAGCCCGGACATTGCACGCGGCGTGAACCGCAAGAAGAAGGAAGCGCAGGGCGCCGGGGACCAGGGGATGATGTTTGGGTATGCGTGCGACGAGACGCCGGAGTTGATGCCGCTGCCCATCCTGCTCGCCCACCGCCTGACCCATGCCCTCGCCGACGCCCGCCGCCACGACAAGTCGATGGCATGGCTCCGGCCCGACGGCAAGTCGCAGGTCACGATCGAGTACGAGGACGACAAGCCCGTGCGCATCGACACCGTCGTCATCTCCACACAGCACGACCCCGACATTTCCCAGTCCGACATCCATGACCTCGTCGTCAAGAAGGTCATCGCGCCGGTGCTGCCGAAGAACCTCGTCACCAAGCCCGTGAAGTATCACATCAACCCGACCGGCAAGTTCGTCGTTGGCGGCCCCCACGGCGATGCCGGCCTTACGGGACGCAAGATCATCGTCGACACCTACGGTGGGCGCGGCGCGCACGGCGGCGGCGCGTTTAGCGGCAAGGATCCGAGCAAGGTCGACCGCTCGGCGGCCTACGCCGCGCGCTGGGTCGCGAAGAACATCGTGGCCGCCGGGCTCGCGCGCCAGGTCCAGGTGCAGGTTGCCTATGCCATCGGCGTCGCGTATCCCGTGTCGATCAACCTCAACACCTTTGGCACCGGCATCGTCGCGGACCGCGAAATCAGCGCGGTCATCTCGCGGCCCAAGGTCGTTGACCTGCGCCCCCACGCCATCATCGAGCGACTCAACCTCCTGCGCCCCATTTACTCCAAGACGGCGGCCTACGGGCACTTTGGGCGCGAGCTGCCCGAATTCACGTGGGAGAAGACAGACCTGGCGAAGGACCTCAAGAAGGCCTTCAAGTAACCACCCCTCGCCACAATGGCGCGAACAGAAAGCCGGCGGCGTCCCGATGGGGCGCCGCCGGTTTTCCTTGTCGCCGCACGCCGCAAACCAAGCGACACGCTACCGAAGGAAGTTCTCCTGCTCGCGCTCGCTCAATCCCTCGATGTTCTGCGGTATGTAGCCCTCCATCTCGTAGTTCATGTGGAGGGAGCCGAAGGTCGCGATGCCCACCAGCAGGGAGAGCATCAGGCTCATCCCGAAGTTCTCCGTCGGAAAGTCCGGCGCGACATGGGGTATCGCGAAGTGGATAATCGGAATCGTGACCAGCATCGCCGTCGAGGCAATGGGCACCGAATAGGTGATCGGAATATTCGTGAGCGAGATGATCGGCATGGCCAGCAGGGCGCCCGCGGGCCCGATCAGCGCAAGGATGAGCCAGGATTCGAGTCCCTCGATCCGGACGAACTTCCTGAACGCAAACGTCCCGATCAGGAGGAGCAGGGAACCTCCCACGGCCGTCATCATCATGTACTGGAAACTGCCGAACTCAATGTCGAGCCCAAGACCATCCATGGCTGATCACCTCGGGGGATGAAGATCCCGCAGATTTCCCCGTGCTTGTGCGACACGGGCCAGTTCAGCGGCAAGGCCGATCGCCGCCTCCGGCGTCGTCTCGCGACCCATCGTGATGCGAAGTCCCGACCGCGCCCTCGGCTCGTCCCCCGGGAACATCGCCTTCAACACGGGACTGACCTCGACCACGCCCGTGGAACAGGCGGACCCCGGCGAAACCCGGTACCCGGCCGCATCAAGTGCAATGGCCGCCTCGACCGCTTCGAGGCCGGGGATGGCGAGGTTGATGAATCCCGGCAGCCGTTCTCCGCGGCCATTCAACCGCCACTTCACTTCCAGCAGGGTCAGCCGGCCAAGGAACTGCTCCTCCAGGGCCCGCAACCGTCCGGCCTCGGCCTCCTGACGTGCAACCGAGGCGGCGGCCGCCGCCGCAAATGCCCGTGCCAGGGCCACGGCAGGCGTCCCGCCGCGCCGTCCGTCTTCCTGCCCACCGCCGACGATCTGCGCCGTGAGCTGGTTCACGCCAGGTCCCGCCAACAATGCAATCCCAAGTGGTCCGCCCAGCTTGTGCGACGAGGCAATCAGCAGCCCGGCCCCCAGGTCCGGAAGCCGCAGGGGCACCTTGCCAAGGCTCTGGGACGCGTCACACAGCC
>CAYTRP010000151.1:1715-8001 GCA_964440195.1 uncultured Candidatus Sumerlaeota bacterium | reverse complement strand
GCGAACCTTTTTCTGAAGCTGCATGATCCCGTAGATGAGGGCTTCGGGGCGGGGGGGACAACCGGGGACGTAAATGTCCACGGGGATGACTTCGTCGACCCCTTGGAGAACGCTGTACACGTTGTACATGCCACCGCATGAGGAGCAAGCCCCCATGGCGATAACCCATTTGGGTTCAGTCATCTGATCGTAGATTCGGCGCAGGACGGGGGCCATCTTCTTGGTGACGGTGCCAGCCACAATCATCAGGTCGGCCTGACGGGGCGAGGGGCGGAAGACTTCCGATCCGAAGCGGGAAAGGTCATAACGGGAGGCGGCGGTGCCCATCATCTCGATGGCGCAACAAGACAGTCCCATCATCACCGGCCAGATGGAGTTGCGGCGGCAGTAGCTCAAAGCCTCGCTGAGGGTCTTGGTGAGGGCATTGTCGGGCGCCTGAATGGTTGACACCCCCTCGGAGACCCCCGTCTGGGTTCCCGTAATGGTCCCGGGACGTTCGATAATCAGTTCCATGTCAGTGCTCCCTTTTTCCACTCGTAGAGGAGTCCGACCAGCAGGATGACCATATAGATCGCCATCAGGCTCATCGAGAAGGGAAGGAATCCGGGGACGGCGGCATTTTCGCGAACGCTTAGTGCCCAGGCAATGATGTAGACGATTTCCATGTCAAAGAGGAGGAAAAGAAGGCCCACGAGATAGAATCTCACGTTGAACTGTCCGCGTGCGCTGCCAATGGTGGGCACGCCGCACTCGTAGGGTTCCAGCTTGACCGGGTTGGGGCGGCGGCGGCCGAGATACCAGCTCAAGAGCAGGTTGACGATGGCGAACCCGATGGCGATGACGAGCATCACCAAGACGGGGAGGTAGGCCTCGTTGATGGGCGTCGAGGCGAGGATGGCGATGGATTTCATGGCATCCTTGAAGGGCCGGATTTGTGAAGACTTTCACAAAGTCGCGAGACGTAAAGGGAGCCAGTTCCATGCCGTCAACCCCAAACCACGGGCCCACGTTTCCGTTGTGCGGCGGGGTGGGTTCCCGCAGGTTTCCTGAAGCGAACAGGGCTCAAGGCCCGCCCGGAGATGCCTGAAAGTGCCGGATTCCCATCCACCCTTTGCCACTTCTGCGGCTGTGACAACCCGGAAGCGCTGGTCCATTGGCTTTGATGGGTTTACGCGGATGGCCTTTTCCCGCCCATTGGGCTTTGTCGCTCTGGCGGGGGTCTTTCTGGGGATGTTCATCCTGCCCCCGACTGGCATCGAGGTGAGCACCTGCGGGTTTCACCGGTCAACGGGGCTTCCTTGCGTGGGGTGCGGGTTGACGCGGAGCGTGACTTGCTTCCTGCAGGGGCACTTTACCTGGGCGATGGCTTACCATCCGCTGGGACCGGTCTTCGCGATCATGTTCGTGTTGATGGGTGCCATGGCGGTGCTCCCGGTGGCCTGGCGTGACGCCCTGATTGCCAGGATCGAACGCTGGGACAAGGTGCTGGGTGCCGCGACGGTGCTGTTTGTCGTGTTGCTGGTCGGCTATGGTTTGTTCCGCCTGAGCCTTGTGGCATCGGGGGATCCGGATTTGGCGTGGTGGCGCGCCTCGGAGGTGCCCCCGTTTGTGACGATGGAATAGGGGGGTTGGATGAGGGTTGGGACGAGTTTTCCCGTTGCCTCGAAATGCGCGGGACAAGAGCGTTGCACAAGAGTTCGGCATGGTTGCCGAACCCGATCACATTCAACGATTGAGGACTTGTCGCATGGCCTTGTTCGGACGCAAAAAAGAACCCGAGAAGAAGCCAGAGGCCAAGGTTGATGTGAACGATCCTTTGGCGGGGATCGAGGACGAATTGGCCGCGCCGACATTCTTCAAGCAGTCCGAGGGCCGTTCGCCTTCGATGGACCAGGTGAAGAAGTTCGATTCGTTGCAGGGGGGCGCATCGTCGGCGAGCGTGCCGAAGCCGGCGATGCGGCAGTCGATGAGCTCGGCGAACATTCCGCTGCCGGGTGGGCGCACCGTCAGCAATTCGATGATCCCCAAGGGCGAGGAAGCGACGGCGATCCGGCGCAGCAGCACGAGCATACCGACGACCGGCTTCCAGTCGGAGGATTTCGTCGACACGCTGGCGGAATCGCTGGGTTTGGCAAAGGTCGACCTGAATCGCATCGAGGTGACGAAGCACCTGATTGACCAGGTGCCGAAGAAGGTCGCCCGCGATTACAAGATTTTCCCGGTGGAGTACGACCAGACAACGATCTGGGTGGCGATCTCGGATCCCCTGAACATCCAGGCGGCCGACGACCTCGAGCGCATCCTTCGCAAGAAGGTGGAGGTGTTGGTTGCGAAGGAGGAGGAGATCGAGCGCCTGTACAAGCGGTACTATGAGGGCAGCGAGATCAGCGACATGTACCAGCGCGTGTCCACGGAGTTGCGGACCGACCTGGACTTCATGGACGAGGAGTCGACGACGATCGACGTGAACGTCCAGGAGGGGGCGGATACCCCCCCCGTGGTCAAGTTCGTGGACCTTATCTTCCGCCAGGCCGTGCACGACCGCGCATCGGACATTCACATCGAACCGACCCGCTACGGGGTGCCGATCCGGTTCCGCATCGATGGTGTCTGCCACGAGGTGCCTTCTCCGCCGAAGAAGTGGCAGAACGCCATCATTTCGCGCCTGAAGGTCATGTCGGGGATGGACCTTGCGGAGAAGCGCATCCCCCAGGACGGACGCATCAAGCTGAACCTTGGGACAAAGAAGCTCGACCTTCGCGTGTCGGCGCTGCCCGCGATCTATGGCGAGTCGATCGTCATGCGTATCCTCGACCAGAGCGCGACGATGAAAGGTCTGGGGGACGTGGGTTTCCTGCCGGACAACATCGCGAAGTTCGAGCGCTTGATCAAGACCCCGACGGGCGTCATCCTGATGACGGGGCCGACGGGTTCGGGGAAGACCACGACCCTGTACGCGGCGTTGTCGGCGCTGAACAACGCGGAGACCAAGATCATCACGATCGAGAACCCCGTCGAGTACATGATCGATGGCATCAACCAGGTGCAGGTGAACGAGGAGGTCGGCCTGGACTTCACGAAGGGACTGCGCTCGATGCTGCGCCAGTCTCCCGACGTGATCCTCGTGGGCGAGATCCGCGACTTCGAGACGGCGGAAATCGGCATCCGCGCGGCGCTGACGGGGCACTTGGTGTTCTCGACTCTTCACACCAACGACGCGCCGAGCGCGGCGACGCGCTTGATCGACATGGGCATCAAGCCGTTCCTGGTGGCCTCGTCGATCCAGGCCGTGATCGCGCAGCGCCTCCTGAGGACGCTTTGCCCGCAATGCAAGCGCCAACAGCACGCGAACATCGCCGATTCGGCGGGCCTGGGCGCGACGGAGGAGGAGATGCGCGAGGGGTTGAGCATCCACTTCCCGGTGGGTTGCGAGCGTTGCTCGAATTCGGGGTACCGCGGCCGCACGGCCATCCACGAGATCTTCGAGATCGATGCGCAGATCCGGCAACTGATCATCCGCAACGAGCCCTCGGCGCGCCTGAAGAGGATCGCGATCCGCAACGGGATGCGCAGCCTGCGCATGGACGGGTGGAAGAAGGTGGTGATGGGGCAGACGTCGCTGGAAGAACTCGACCGCATCACGGCGGCGGATTAAGCGGCTTCGATGGAGATCCGGATCCGGGAACGGGAGCCGCGCGACCGGCCAGGGTGGATCCGGCTGAGAGCGGAGCTTTGGCCCGACCTGTCGCTGGAGGGGCATGTCGAGGAGGTGAGGCGGTTGGAGGAGCAGGGGGGGCTGTCGGCGGTCTGGGTGGCCGAATCGGATGACAACGAGTTGGTTGGTTTTCTGGAACTGGGGCTGCGCAGCACGGCGGCCGGGTGCCTCTCTTCGCCCGTGCCCTACGTGGAGGGGTGGTATGTGCGCGACTTTCTGCGCGGACAGGGAGTTGGCCGGTCGCTGATGGAGTTGGCGGAGCTTTGGGCAAGGAAGCACCACTACCCCGAGATTGCCTCTGACAGTGCCTGGGACAACGATCTGGCCGAGACGGCACACTCCGATGCGGGTTTCATTCCGGTGGAGCGCGTGATTTGCTGGCGGAAGGTCCTGGGAGATGCCTAGGGGATTGATCGTGCGGGTGTTGCCGGAAAAGTCCTTGAGGCACGGGGGAGCCCCCCTGTAACCAATTGGGTTGTAAGGCTTCGGCGCCCGGCAGCGGCGGGGGCCGGTGGAGATTTTTCGACTCTCAAGGAAATGGTCTTCGAATGAACGAGCAGATCCGGCACTTGGTGGAGATCCAGAATCTCGACAACGAGATCGTTGAGTTGCAGGATCAGATCAATCGCTATCCGGGAATCTGGGACGAGATCAAGAAAGACCTCGCGCGGAAGACCGATGCCGTGGAGATCGCGGGCAAGGCGATCGTCAGCCATGAGGAGGAGAGAAGGAAGCTGGAGCAGGAGATGCGGCTGGCGGGCGAGAAGCTGATGAGTTACCAGGCGCAGCAGATGATGGTCAAGACGAGCAAGGAGTTGACGGCGATCACCAACCAGATCGACGGCTTGAAGAAGCGCATCGACCGCTTGCAGGAACTGGGCACGTCCCTGCTCTCGAACGACGAATCCGTGAAGAGTCGTGTCGGGGAGGCGGAGGCGGCGTTGTCCGCCGCGAAGGCCAGGGCCAAGGAGGAGCGCGAGCGCATTCGGGGCCAGGTGAACTCGAAGAAGGATCGTATCGCCCACTTGGGCGCCGCGAGGGCGCGTCTGGCCGGCAAAGTGGACGCGGACTTCGTGAAGCGCTATGAGCATGTGCGCGGCCGCTGGGACACGAACCCGATCGTGCCGGTCAGGAACGGGAGTTGCACGGGGTGTCATTTCGCCTTGCTGAAGAACAGCCTGGTGGAACTTCACCGTGAGACCGGAGTGGTCTATTGCGACAACTGTGGCCGCATCCTGAGCGAAGACGAGACATTTGTCGCGACTGTCCAATCGGAATAGGATCCAGATGAAGAGCACGGTTCTGCGCGTCTGGCGCGTGGCCCTCGCCCTGATGGTGTCCGCGGGGCTGTGTTCCTGCGCGCGCCTGCGCGTGGAATCAAATCCCCCGGAAGCGAATGTGATGTGGTCGCCGACCGGGACGGGCGACTGGCGGCCGTGGCCGCCGCGCGGGCTCGACACGATGGCGGGGACCGAGAACCCCCAGACTCCCATGACGAGTTATGGGCGGTACAACAATTCGTTTTGGATCACGGTGGAGAAGGACGGCTATTTCCGTCCCCGCCCCCAGGTGGCGCAGCTCTATTCGTTCCGCAGGCAGGGGCTTGAGTTCAATCTGTTGGAGACGCCACAGACGACGAGCGCGAGAATGCGTGCCGAAGGGTATGTGTTCTTCGAGGGCGATTGGGTAAAGCCGGAGGAGATGGACCTCGCCCAATTCGAGGGCGTGTGGATGCGGCGCGAGGAGGCGTTCGAAAAGGAACAACTGGCGCTGGGCCTCGTTCCCTATGAGGGAGAGTGGCTCACGCGCGAGGATCATGCCGTGCGCTTCGAGGCGGACCAACGCGCGCGCGGGTTCGTGCCCTTCAAGGGTCGTTGGGTCACGCCCGGGGAGATGGAAGTGGAGCAGCTCATCGACGCCGAGGTCGCGGAGCTGCGGGAGATGAACCTGCGCTACCTCGATTCGCCGAAGGTGATTGGGCGCGTGGACTCAAGGGATGCGCGGGCTCAATTGTTCAACACGACCAGCCGTTCGATCCGGTTCCTTGTCAGCGGACCGAGAAGCCAGGAGTTCAAGCTCGACGCCTACGAGTCCTATGGCGTGACGCCCGCGACCCGGCTGTTCTTTCCGCCGGGCCGTTACTGGGTTGCCGTGATCCCGATGGAAACCTCCTCCTTCGATTCCCTCGACACCGAGGGGATCGGGCTTGAGGTGCTTGAGGACACGCGCGCGGATTATCCGACGATGATCATCGAGACGCCGCTGGCGATGGGGTTCCATTACCTGTTCGGCTACACGGGCGGTGCGGACGTCTCGCTCGGCGACGAGCAGCAATACCAGATCAAGACGCCCGAATTGCCGCCGAATCTGCCGACGATCGATATCCCTGAAATTCAGCTTCCCGAGCCTCGCCGGCCGCAGGGTGGCCCCCCCGGGGGACAGCGACCCGGCGGCCCGGGAGGACAAGGCGCGCCCGGGGGTGGACGGCAGGGTGGCGGCGCGTCCGGGGGCGGTCGCGGTGGGGCTGCGCCACAACGGCCGGCCCCAGCCCCCTAGCGTTGAAAGTGGGAG
>CAYTRP010000151.1:0-1705 GCA_964440195.1 uncultured Candidatus Sumerlaeota bacterium | reverse complement strand
AAGTGGGAGGGGCATCTTCGATGAACGCCCGGCAATTCTTCGCGATGTTTGGCTGCCTGATCGCGGGCATGTGGATTTTCGCGGCGATGACAATGCCGCGCGAGAACACGGACGGGCGCGTGGTGATTGCCTGGTCCACCGACCCGAATCCCGCCCGGCCCGCCCAGATCGCCCCCTTTCACCAACGCCATCCCCACATTCTCGTGCGCGTCGAGCCCAACACCTTCGACCGCACGATCGTCCAGGCTTCCACCGGAGTCGGCCCCGACCTGATCGAGATCTACGACCAGGCACAAATGGTGACCCTTGCGGAAGCGGGAATCCTCCTCGACCTCACCCCATACGCCCAGCAATACGGAATCGGACCGGAGGTTACCTATCCGAAACTTCAGGGAAACCTTGTCTACAACGGTCGACAGTACCGCTTCCCGGCCAACGTCTCCTCCGGCACGCTCCTCTACAACAAACGCGTCTTCCGCGACGCGGGCATTCCCGAACCGCCACCGGAAGGAATGACCTGGGACGAGTTCATCGAGTTGGTCAAGCCACTCACGGTGCGACGCCCCGACGGGCGTGGCTTTGAACGCTTCGCCATGGCCCTGTCCCAATCCGACGCCGAGCACATTCACCTGCAACACGGCGCGCGCCTCTTCTCCGACGACGGCACGCGCTGCGTGCTCGACTCGCCGGAATCCATCGCGGCCATGCGGTTCTACCTCGATCTCATGCACCGCCATCAACTCGCTCCCTCGCCCGACGCCGCCGCCAGCATCTCCGGCGATGGGGGATGGGGCGTGAACCAGATGCACTGGTTCGCCACCGGTCGCGCCGCCACCATGGTCGGTGCGCGATGGATGCTGATCCTCCTGCGGCAATACCCCGAAATGGAGAACAACCTCGGCGTCGCCCTCATCCCGCACATGCCCGGCGGAGTCCCCGCCACCTACACGGGTGCCCGTGGACCCGGGATCAATGCCCTCAGCGACAACATCGAGGAATCGCTCCTCTTTCTCCAATACCTCGCCAGCGACGAGTACAGCGACATCATCGCCATGAGCAGCGACGCCCTCCCCCCCAACCGCCACTATGTCGAAGACCCTTCCCGCCTCCTCAATCCGCAATACCCCGGGGAGAACTTTCAGGAAGTCTTCGTCCGATCCATGGACTATGCCGAATCGAAGGAGACCAGCCCCTTCGTCGAGTCGAGCTTCGTCCACCGCGTGTGGCAGGAAGCGCTCGATTCCATGGAAAACAGGCTGGCAACCCCCGAGGACGCCATGCGCAACGTCGCCCGCCGCGTGAACGAACGCATCCGGCTCAACCTGCGCGACCAACCGGAGTTGCGCCGCCTCTATGAGGAACGCACCCGCAACACCGTGGCGCGGGCCGGCTGACATGGCAAAGTATTATCCCATGATGATGAACATCGAGGGCCAACCCGCCCTCGTTGTCGGAGGTGGCCCCATCGCCGCGCGAAAGGCCGCCACCCTGGTCGAGTACGGCGCCCGCGTTCGCATCGTCTCGCCCGAGTTTTCCGAAGAAGCCTTCGCCATCGCTCATGAAGCCGGCCTTGAGATTGTCCGGCGTTCCTACGAGGACAGCGACCTCGACACGCCCATCCTCGTCTTCGCCGCCACCAACGACCCCGACCTGCACCGTCACATCAAGGCGGAGTGCGACCGCCGCCGCATTCCGTGCAATGTGG
>CAYTRP010000150.1:0-8010 GCA_964440195.1 uncultured Candidatus Sumerlaeota bacterium | reverse complement strand
CCCGCGAGGGGCGAGGCCTTCGCAACGGGCGGGACAAAGAGCGTATGGCGCGCGGAGAAGGTGGTGGGCTCGTCGAGGAGCACCTGCGTGCGGAAGGCGGCGGGATCGGCCCCCGCATCCTTGCGCCGCGCGCGGATGGCGGCTTCGGTCGCACGATCGACGATGCCGGTGCGAATGACATCCGTCGCGGAAACCTCGAGCGAGGGGCGCTGATCCAATGAGGGCGCGGCGGGCGAAAGGAGCCGGAAGGAGAGTTCGCGCGATTCATCGGGCGCGAGCTCGATCCATGTGCCGCCGGGATCGGCGGTGATGTCGGCGCCAAAGGGGATGCGCCAATCGAGGCGATAGCGGCGCGCTTCCTTGAGCGGGTTGTGCACGGGGACGACGACCCGCGTGTCGAGGGGCTGGCCGGGCACCCATCCCTCCACGGTGAGCATCTCGCCGCGAAGGGCATGGCGCGGGAAGGCGCGTCGGTCCTGCGAGTCGACGGTGTCGAGGGGGAGGATGGAACCGGCTTTCAACGTTGCAAATCGCACATCATCCCCGACGACGCTGACGTGGAGGTAGGCGTGGAAGAAGCCGCCGCGCTCGTTGTCCTGGCTCTTTCCGCCGGAGCTGTTGAGCACGAGGTAGTCGAGGCCGTCCTGCTGCTCCCACACATGCTCGTGGGTGTGGCCACCGATGACGAGCTTGACGGGATACTGCCGGAGGATCGCGTGGATCTCGTCCCAATCCTGGCGGCCGGGGTGCGTGGCGGCGTAGCGCCACAGGGGGCTGTGGAGGAAGACAAAGATGGAATGGCCGGCGATGTCGCCGCCGTGGAGTTCCTTGTACTCGGCAAGGTCCCGGGCGAGCCAGTCCTTCTGCCATTGGCCGATGCGGTCATGGTCCTTGGATTGCTCGTCGGCCCAGAAGGAATTGAGGACAATGCAGTGCACGTTTCCCCAGGTGAAGGAGTAGGTGTAGCGATCCTGTCCCCAAGTCTCTCCAAAGACCTCCTGCAATTCGGGCGTCACGACATCGTGGTTTCCGGGCACCGGGTAGAAGGGCATGGAGAGGGGGGCAATCTGTCCGCGAAAGGTGTCCCACTCGGCACGGGCGGTGGCCCGGTCGTGTGTGTAGCCATTGATAAGGTCACCGACCTGGATGACGAAATGCGGGCGCAACATGTCCACTTCGTAAGCCATGCGCTCGAAAACGCCGTGGTTGGCAAATTGCGAGTCGCCAAAGACGACGAAGCGCACCTCGCTGGGAGGCGTGTGTGTTTCAACCCGGGACGCGCCGGGTTTGGCGGGGGCGACGGCAACCATCAGGAGCAAGGCGAGGAGCGGAAGCAGGCGATTTCCCATGCGGCAGGACCTCGGGACCGGGAAGCGGAGTGGGCGGTGTCGTTCGGGAGGATCAAATCCGATCGGGAGGGCTCCGTGCAAGCCCATCGTGGGGAAAACGGAGGGGGGGCGTGCCGACTTGGGAGTTGCAACCCCGCCGGGGGGATGCTCTCTGCTCTCAACTGCCGACAAAGCACCCGCCGACACGAATCCCGAAAGCCACCCTCATGGCCCGCAATTCCCCCCTCCACGCCCTTCATCTTTCGAGCGGCGCCCGCTTTCTCGCGCTGGGGGACTGGTTCCTGGTGGAGACCTATTCGACACCCGCCCAGGAGATCCAGACGATCCTCGACGGGGGCGGCATCCACGACGCCAGCGCCGACAGCCGGGTGCGCATCTCCGGCGAGGGGCACGCCGCGGCGCTCGACAAATTGGTGACGTGTTCGCTGGCGGAGGCGGGCTCCAGCGCCGTCGTGGATGGCTTCGTGTGCAACGAGCGCGGAGGCGTGATCGACTCGCTGGAGATCGTCCAGAGCGAGCGCTATTGCCTGCTGCACGGGCATTTCACGACGCGCCTGGCGATGGCGGAGTGGTGGAAGGGCCGCCTGGGCAACGTGGAAGGCGTGCAGGTGGTGGACACGAGCGACACGCAAGGCAGCGTGGTGCTCATGGGCCCCGCGGTGGACGGCTTGCTCGAGCGAAACATCGTGGACGGTAGCCTGCCGCGGCGCGACCATGAGTTTGGCATCGTGCAGATCGGCCAGGCGCGCTGCCTGATCGTGCGGCGCCGGTACGGCGGCCATTCGTGGTGGCGGCTGGACACGGGGACGACATTCATCGAGTCGCTGTGGGCAACGCTGACGGCGGCGGGCGAGCCCTATGGCGTCTTGCCGGTGGGTTGGCGGGCGATGGAAGCGCGCCGCATCGAGTCGGGCATCCCGCGCATGGGATCCGAAATCGACGAGAACACGACGCCCATCGAGATCGGGGCGATCGAGCGGGTGAATTTCGCGAAGAAGATTTTTCCTGGCCGGCGCGCGCTGTTGCACAGCACCTGCGGCGAGTTCAGCCGGCGGCTGGTGCACCTCGAAGTCGAGGGCAGGTATCCCCCCGCGCCGGGAAGCCCCCTGGAAACCGAGGGCGTTCGCATTGGCCGCGTGACGAGTTCCGTCTTCAGCCCGGTGCGCAACACGTGCTATGCGCTGGGATTTGTCGACGCGCTCAGGGCGGTGGCCGGGTCCGAGCTGCAGGCGCGCACGCTGGAGCACGTGCTGCGCGCAACGGTTCTGCAGACCGACCACCTTGCCCCCTGACCGGCGACAATGACCCTTCCCAACAAGCTCTCGCTGCTGCGGCTGGCCGTCATTCCCTTGGTTGTGGCGGCGTTGCTGGTGGGCGGCCCGGAACCGGAGAATGCGGCGCTGGCCGCTTGGCTGAAGTTGTCGGCCCTGGTCATGTTTCTCGGCGCCACGTTCACCGACTGGCTGGACGGGCAAATCGCGCGGGCGCGCAACGAGGTCACCAACCTGGGCAAGCTGCTCGATCCCCTGGCCGACAAGGTGCTCGTGGCGTCGGTGCTGATCGCGTTGGTGGAACTGGGGACGATCCAGGCGTGGATGGTCATCATCATCCTGGCGCGCGAGTTCATCGTGACGGGGCTGCGCAGCCTCGCGGCGTTGGAGGGACGCGCCATGGCGGCGGACAGTTGGGGGAAGTACAAGACGGCGCTGCAGTTGCTGACGATCCTGGTGGCGCTCGCGTTCCTTGCCGCGCGCGAGTTCCTGCGCGCCTCGGGGGAATGGAACCCGGCAACCCATGGCGCGGCGATGGAGGGGACCGTGTTCTGGATGATGCTGGCGACGACGGTGCTGACGGTGATTTCGGGGTGGGTTTATCTCTCGCGGAATCGTGCGTTGCTCCATGAATGAGAGGAGCCGGTTTTCGCTTGGCGGTCTGCGGCGCGGCGCTCCAGACACCTGCGCATGAGCCCACGCCGCGCCAGACCGGCCAGTTCCCCGCCCGGCTTCTTCGGGACGCTGTTCCGATTGTCGATTGTCGGCAGCTTCCTGTTCGTGGCGGCGGGCGTCGCGGGTTACGCGACGATCTACATGCTGGTAAAGACACCGGAGACTCAAGCTCCGGAGTTGCTGACGCTGACCCTGGAAGATGCGGTGCGCGCGGCCTCGGCGGAGGGATTTGCGCTGCGCGTGGCCGGAAGCGAGCCCTCGACGGCCGTGGAGAAGGGGCGCGTGGTGTCTCAGCGCCCGCTGGGGAAGGAATGGGTCAAGTCCGGCGGAACGATTGTCGTCGTGGTCAGCGAATGATTCGCGGGCGCATCCAAAGGCCGCTGACGCCAAGCTCCGCCTCGTAGGCCTTCTTCATCTTCCACCAAAGCGGCGCGGCGAGGAACGTGATGAGCGCCGCCGCGCCGTAGAGGTCGGCGAGGCTGCCGACCTGGAAGAAGAGTGCGCTCAGCAGCGGTCCGCCAGCCGCCCCGGCAGTGAAGAAGATCAGCCCCAACAGCGTCTGGCCGCTTGTGCGGAAGGCGGCGGGCACTTCGCGCTCGATCATGATCACCGACGCCATGTACATGATACCGAAGGAAAACAGGTGAAACACGTTGGAGGCGATGATGACCGGGAGCACCGGGATGCCATCGATGTGAGTGGCGGCATAGATGACGAGCCAGCGCACGCCGGAGCCGAGGAAGGCGAGCAGCAGCAGCCCCATCAGGCGGACATGCCGCATGAGGAACGTGAAGCCGAGGAAGACGACGATCTCGGCGAGGGCGCCGGTGTTGAGCGCAAAGCTGACGTGCTGGTATGTGCCGCCGAGTTCCCCGATGAGGACGCTCTGGAAGATCATTGCGGCGCCGTGGGCGACCTGGGTGAGGGCGATGAAGGCGAAGAACCAGCGCAGAGCGGGCTTGGCCAACAGGGTGCGCTGCACGTGCCAAAAGCCAGGGGGAACCTCTGGAAGCTCGCCCATGGCAATCGCGCGCTTGCGGGAGGAGCCTTCGCGGATGGGCAACAGCGAGAAGACCATCATGACGTTCATGAAGACAAGCATGGGGAAGATGACGCGGATGTCGAAGCGATCGGCCAACCATCCGGCCGAGCCGCAGGCCACGATGAAGCTGATGGTCCCCATCGTGCGGATGAAGGGGAAGCGCGCCTGGCCGTCGCGGTCGGCCATGACCATGGAAACGGTCATCGAGATGCGCGGGTTGTTGACCGATGCCATGAGGCCGTACATCAACAGCAGGACCCAGAAGACCTCGAACCGCGCGAATCCATAGGAGAGGATGCAGAAGACGACGGAGAAGACGAGGGAAACGACGGAGAGCAGGATCATGACTCCGCGCCGGTTCCACACGACATCGGACAGATAACCCCACAACTGCTGGACCGCGAGGGCGAAGACGGGACCGATCCCCAGAAGGACGGCGATTTCCCTTTCGCTCATCCCGACGTGCTTGAAATACACAGGGAAGTAGGGGAACTGGAGCGCGACCGCTCCAAACACCCAAACCATGGGCTGCGCGAGCACCCAGGTGGGGTGATGAAGGACTTCCGGGTCCGGTTTCCCGGAACTCAACCTGATCGGGGTATCGGATGTCTCGGAAAGGCTCAAAGCGCCAATCTCATCTTCATGGTTTCATCCTGGTGGACAAGCCCGAGGGTTTGACCTCGCAGGATGCCGTCAACGTGGTACGGCGCGCGGCGGGCACGCGGCGCGTGGGACATACGGGAACGCTCGATCCGATGGCAACGGGCCTTTTGGTGGTCATGGTGGGGGAAGCGACAAAGCTGAGCGAATACCTGGTGCATTTCGACAAGACGTACGAGGGGACGCTGAGGCTCGGGGTCTCCTCGAACACGTATGACGCGACGGGAGAGCTGGTGCCGGGCCCGGACGCGCGCCCGACGCTCGAGGAATTGCGCGCGTTGGCCGCTCCGTTGACGGGCGACATCGAGCAGGTGCCGCCGCCCTACAGCGCCGTCAAGGTGGCTGGCCGGAAGTTGTACGAGTACGCGCGCTCGGGCGAAACCGTCGAAGCGGAAGCGCGACCGATCCGTGTGGACGAGTTCACGATCGTCTCGCTGGAGGGGGACGTGGCGCGATTCCGGGTGAGTTGCTCGTCGGGGACGTATGTGCGCTCACTGGTGCACGACCTCGGTCAGGCGGCGGGCTGCGGCGCGGTGGTCGCGAGCCTGCGGCGCACGAAGGTGGGCGACATGTCGCTGGAGGAGTCGGTGGCCCTGGACACGGTCCAGCATTCCACGACGGAAGCCCTCGGGGCCTTTGTCCTGCCGATGGTGGATGCGCTGACGGCGTGGCCGGTGTATCATGTGCCGCCGGCCGGGGTGACTTGGCTACAACGCGGCCAGGCAATCCCGGTGCACCTGACGGAGCAGGATTCGGAGTCGGCGGCGGCGCGCGTGGGGGACATGGTGTACCTGTGCCCAATGGGGAAGGACGCGATGGCCGTGGCCAAGACGCTGCCCTCGCCCCCGAGCAAGCCGCCACAGGCGCTGCAGCGGTATTCGGGCATGTGGTTCCAGCCGGCGAAGCTGCTGATGACGGAGGAGGCGGGCGGGAATCCGGGTGGAGGAACGCGAGAGGGGACGGAATAAGGCGAATTGCCCGCGTGGATCCGGGGCGGTTGTTATGGAGCATTCCCGAAGCAGGCATGGCGGTTACAAATTTTCGGGCGAATTCAGCTTCATCATGGTGCGGCCGACCTTCCAGACGACCCACGAGGCAAGCGCGGCGAGGGCGAAGATGCCGCGGTAGTCCTCGATGAAAACCGCCCCGAGCATCAGGGGCACGAGCGGCACGATGCCGGCGATGGAAACGATGAAGCCGATGCGGCGACGCGCGGCCATTGCCGGCGTGTCGCGGCCCCCGACCGATGTGGCCGGCGAGACGTCTTGTTGGGAAGGGTTCATGGTCCGGGCACCACGGCAAAGGGTCTCGGTCCGGCGGCGGCGTTGAGCGTCGAGACGCGACGGGCCACCTTTCCGGCAATTTCCCGATAGATCTGGGAGAACTCCGTGTCGTCGTCCATGGTGATGGGGCGCCCGATGTCCATTGCCTGTCGCACCTCGGAATTGAGGAGGACCGCGCCGAGAAAGTGGATGTCGAGTTCGAGGGCGGTTCGCTCCCCCCCGCCGTGGTCGAAGATCTCGTCGCGATGGCCGCACTTCGGGCAGAGGTAGTAGGCCATGTTCTCGACGATGCCGAGGATGGGGACCTTGAAGGTGCCGAACATGGCGATGGCCTTGCGCACGTCCTGCAGCGCGACGTTTTGCGGCGTGGTGACGACCACCGCGCCGGTGATGGGAACCATCTGAGAGAGGGACAACGGCACGTCGCCGGTGCCCGGAGGCATGTCGACGACGAGGTAGTCCTTTTCGCCCCACGCGACATCGAAGAGCAGTTGCTTCATGACGCCGTGAAGCATCGGGCCGCGCCAGATCATGGGCTGTTCCTCGTTGACGAGGAATCCCATGGAGATGGCGTGAAGGCCGCACGCCTCAATGGGAATGATCCGGCGGTCCCGCACGCGCGGGCGATCCTGGATGCCGAGCATGCCGGGAATGTTGGGGCCGTGGATGTCCGCATCCAGCAGGCCCACGCGGGCACCCAGCCGCGTGAGCGCGATGGCGATGTTGACGGCGGTGGTGGACTTGCCGACGCCGCCCTTGCCCGATCCGACCGCGATCACATTGCGCACTCCGGGGATGGGCTGCTTTCCCTCGGGCACGGCGCCGCGACTGGTGTTGGCGGTCAACTCGATCTGGATCGATTTGACACCCGGGACCTTGCGGACGGCTTCCTCGCAATCGCGGCGGATGCGGTCCTTCATGGGGCAGGCGGGCGTGGTGAGCTGAACGGTAACGCCGACGTTGCCCTCGCCGTCCACGTCGACGCGTTTCACCATGTCGAGCGAGACGAGATCCTGATGAAGATCCGGGTCGGGCACGGTTCGCAGGGCATCAAGGACAGCGGATTTCAGGTCGGCCATGTAGGAGGCTCCGGGGAATCACCGGCACTCAACAAGGAGGCGTGTTGAGTGCCGGTCGGTGATCAACGACGCGATCTCCCCTGGGTTCCCTGTCTCGCCAAGTATGCGGGGCGAAGCGCGTCGGGAAGGCGGACCTCGATAGGCTTGAGGCGAACCATGGGGGCTTGGCGGGTCAGGATATTGACTCTCCGGATGTCCCCGGGGTCTTCCTCAATGAGGAAGATGCGGAAGTCCGCCGCGCTGTTGTGGAGGAACTTCAAGGTTGGATCCAGCGCGGGAGAGGATCCGCCAACGTACTCGACGGCAATCTCCACCTGCATGCCGGTGAATCCCTGCATAAGGGCCATCTGCGACGGGTCAAGGATGCGTGTCTGGGGGGCGTCCTGCGCCCGGGGATCGGCGCTTTTGGCCGTGACGCGGATGACATTGGATGCGCGGTTGTGGATCTCGAAAGTGTTCCACTGGGGGGCGAATTCGCCGGGGTAGAACTGCAAGGCGTCCGCATCCTCCTGAACACGCGCCGTCACTTCGCCATCCTCCCCCACGGTCGGGTGGAACATCTCGGAAATGAGGAGGACAACCGGTTGGCTGGCATTGTTCACGACGCCGATGGGGATGACGCCGAGTTCCGGCATGGCGGGGTTGAAGACG
>CAYTRP010000149.1:1106-8014 GCA_964440195.1 uncultured Candidatus Sumerlaeota bacterium | reverse complement strand
AGGCGGCTGTGCTCGACGGCAAGGGCGAGGCTGTCGGCGATGCGCTCGAGCATCCGGACCTCGCCGCTCCTGAAGAGGTCGGGGTCGGCCGTCGCGAGGTTCAGCGTGCCGACGGGCCCGTTGGTCGCGACCAGCGGCACGACGCAAAGGACGCGCATGCCGAGGGGGTGGAGCTGTTGGTCCTCGAAGTACTTGCCGTCGGGCACGATGCGGCGGATGGTCACCGCCTGGTCCTGGAGCGCGCGGCCCATGACGCTCTCGTCGAGTGGGATCCGCGTGCCCAGTGGCATGGTGGTGCGGTCGGGAGGATGGACATGGTCGAGGACAAGGGCGGTGCGCGACTCCTCGAGCAGCGCCAGCGAGAGCCGCTCGGCGCGCACGTGGACGAGCACCTCCGACAGGATCCGGTCAAACAGGCGGTCGAGGTCGAGCACGCGGTTCACCGAATGGCTGATCGAGTGGATGAGCTCGAGCTGGCGGGCCTTCTCGTCGAGTTCCAGCATCCGGTCGGCGAGCACCTCGTACGTCTTGCGCAGGTTTTCGGCCATGTCGTTGGCCGAGAGGGCGAGGATCTCGATCTCGTCGCCGGTGTTGACCTTGATGCGGTACTCGAGGCCGCCGAGGGCGAAGCGCCGCATGCCATCGGTGAGGCGCAGGATCGGATCGACGACGCGCGCCGACGCCCACCACGCGAGGAGCAGCGCGAACGACGTCATCACGGCGCCGACATAGACCGCGGTCATCTGCTGCCGCGAGAGCGCGCGGAAGTCCTCCTCGACCCTCGAGGTCTGCACCACGCTCCACTCGGTGCGACGGCGGCCGGCGGCCCGCGACAACTCGAAGATCGCCGCGACCGGTTCGTGGGCGATCGCGTGACGATCGCCGCGCAGGATCACCACGTCGATCTCGCCGGACAACGGCGGGAGGAAAAAGTCCGCGCGCCGCAGGCTCAGGAGGATCTCGTAGTCCACGTCCTTCCGGGAGCAGTAGAGAAGGCCCTGGGCCTTGGAATAGACGACGAGGCGCTGGCCCTCGCTCGGGTTCAGGCGCTCGGTCTCGGAGAACACCCTGTCGAGGGCGACGATGCGCACCAGCGCAAGACCGCGCTCGCCGGGGCGGCCGGGCAGGCGGCAGCCAAGCAGCATCGTTGGCTTGCCGGGATCCTGGAGCGGGAGTTCGACCGCGAACGGACCGTCGGCCAGGCCACGCATGACGGTCTCGACGACCTCCACGCCATCCAGCGGTGTTGGCCGCGCAAAGTCGTCGCGCAACCCGTCGGCCGTCACCTGGGCGGCGACAAGTCCCGTGGAGTCGAGAACGTACCACGATTCGAGGGCGGGGGTGCCATCGCTCTGGCGCGGCCATGAATCAACCCGCGCGGGGAGCGCCGTGGCGCCTCGCTCGCCCGGGCGGCCGGGGCCGCGCAAATACTCGTCGATGGTGTCGGCCAATCCCCCGGTGCGCACGGCGGCGCGCATCTCGTGGGCGAGGTCGAAGAGTTGGCGGTTCAACTCGCCCTGTAGCAGGATCGTCTTTTCCTTGATCTGGACGTGCAGGTTGCGCCGCAACGACTCCCCCGCCGCCCAACCGGAAAATGCCAGGGTCACATAGACGGGAAGCGTGATCAGCAGGAGCATCGAAACGAGCACGCGCCGCCGCAGCGACCCGCGCGCCACGTAAATCGAGCCCTCTCCCGCCGGACGCAAACCGTCGGGGAGTCCGGAGGGTGCTGTGGGCCGTTCCGCCATGGGAAGGTTGCTCCCGGTGCGCTACCTTGGCAAAGGATGGCGCATTTGCCCCGGAAGGGGAAGCGGAAAGGACACGAAGGGGGATGAATGAGGACCCGACAGGCGGTCCCTGGCGGCCCTCATCCGGGCGAATGCAACACACGGTGGAACCCAGCGAGGCTTTCTTTGGCCGCGCGGCGACCGCCCCGCCCCTTGTCACGAGCGCGCAAGGTAGCCGCGGGTCCCCCGGGCGCGCAGGCGCGCGCGCAGCACGCGTTGCGCAAGGCGCTCGTCCGCCTCGTCAAGGAAGCGGATTTCCGAGCGCAGGACGCGGATGCCCTCGGCATCGACATCGAGTTCCTCGATCTTCACCCAATCCTTCTCGGTAACCAGGACGAAGTCCGCGCCGCGCTTCACTCGCGCCTTCTTCCAATCGGCGACGTGCCTGGCCGAGTAGCGCGCGTGGTCGGCCATGTTGCGCGTGCCGAGCACGTGGGCACCCATGCCCTCGACCGCCTCGCGCACGGAGTCGGGATTGCCCACGCCGCAAGCGACCAGGATGCGACGGCCCGCAAGGGCGGCCGCGGGCGTGATCTCCCCCGTGGCGGGATCAAGCACGTCGGCGGGCGCCAGGCGCGTGCGCACGACCGGGATGGCGGGGTATTGCCGCGCGATGGCGCGGGCGAGGCGTCGCGATCCGGCGTCTTCATCGCAACGGGTGAGCACGATGAGGTGCGCGCGCGAGAGGACGCCGAGCGGTTCGCGAAGCGTGCCGCGCGGGAAGAGGCGCAGGCGGTCGATGCGCTGTGTGGCGTCGAGGAGGATGATCTCGCCCTGGCGGTCGAGCTGCACGTGTTGCAAGCCGTCGTCGAGCACGCAGGTGTCGACGGCGAAGCGCTTGAGCGCCAGGCGGCCCGCGCGATGGCGATCGGAGCACGCAATGACCGGGACGCGCGCGAGGGAACGCGCGAGAAGCACGGGTTCGTCGCCCGCCTCCCGGGTGGTCGCGCGCAACTTGCGTCCATCGTGCACGACGGTGAGGGCATCCTCGTCCTCGCGGCCGTAGCCGCGCGCAAGGATGGCGGGCTTGCGCCCCTCGGATTCGAGCCAGCGGGCGAGCCACAAAACAAAGGGCGTCTTGCCGGTGCCGCCCAATGTCACGTTGCCGACGGAGAGGACGGCGGCTTCGAGGCGCGCGCGCGGGCGAATGCCGGCCTCATGAAGAAGCCGATTGGTCCACGGCAGCGTGGCATACACGGGCGCGGTGGCGGCGAGGACGGCCTGAAGCGCGCGCTCAAAGGCACTCGCAGGCTCGCGGTCATCGGCCAATCGCTTGAAAAGATTCTGCATCCTTTGTTGTCCCCCTCGCGGATTTCCAAAGTAAGGAGCGACGATGGGCGCGGCGACGCCACCGGGCAATGACACTTGTTCGCGTGGGAAGGAAGTTGGCTGGAT
This sequence comes from uncultured Candidatus Sumerlaeota bacterium, assembly GCA_964440195.1. Taxonomy (GTDB): domain Bacteria; phylum Sumerlaeota; class Sumerlaeia; order SLMS01; family JAHLLQ01; genus CAYTRP01. Next base: position 4,832 of record CAYTRP010000149.1, on the reverse strand, counting down.
GCGTTCCTCTCGCGACCTTTTCGATTTCGGGTCGGGGGCGCATGCGGCTCAGGCATGGGGGAACGGCGAGATTCGAGGGCGACAAACCACGGTGCCGGTGCGAGAGCAAGGACAAAAGGGGACATGTCGAACATCTTTTGCGTCATCCTGTCGCAGTTGAATGATATAAAAGGGTTTTGTGGAATCGACGGATTGGGTTTGATCGCCAATTGTCGTCAAAGTTTCGCTTTTCAATTGACCTCCTTTCGCCTTCTCTCCCTTGGTCCTTCCGTGATTCCCCTTGGAGGTCTGGCCATGCTTTCCCTCTTGCGCGTCCGTGACTATGCCCTGATCGACACCCTGGATGTCGAGTTCGGCAACGGGTTGAATGTCCTGACGGGAGAGACCGGATCGGGAAAGTCGGTACTGGTTGAGTCCCTTCAGCTCCTGTTGGGCGCGCGCGCCAACCCGGCGTCGATCCGGCGCGGGGCGACGTGTGCGCTGATCGAGGGAGCCGTGGAGATCGAGGCGGATTCGCCGGTCGCGGGGTGGCTGGAACAGGAGGGCTTTGGTTGCGAGGAACCGGGCGAGGTGCTTCTGCGGCGTGAAATCCAGGCCAAGGGCCGCAGCCGCGCATGGATCAACGGGCGGCTCGCAACGGTGGCGCAGCTCGCGGCGCTGGGCGCGCAATTGGCCGACTGGCACGGGCAGCAGGACACCCATTCCCTCGCCGACACGGCGCGGCAGGGCGTTCTGTTCGACGACGCCTGCGGCCTCGCGGAGGCGGCGGAATCGGTGCACAAGTGCTGGGAGAAGGCGTCGGACGTGCGTGCGCGCCTCGAAGCGCTCGACACGGACGACCGAACGTGGCGCGCGCGGCTGGACTTTCTCGAATTCCAGGTCGCGGAGATCGAAAACCTCTCGCCCGTCGAGGGGGAGGACACGGCGCTGCGCGCGGAGCGCGAACGTCTCGCCCACGCGGAGGAACTGGAGGCGGGCGCGAACGAGGCGCTCGCATGGATCAGCGACGGCGCGGACCAGGTGCCCGCGGCGGCGGATCTCGTCGGGCAGGCGCTGGCGCGGCTTCACGCGCTGGCACCGCGCGACGTGGCGCTCGCGCCGATGGGGGACGAACTCGCCGAAGTGGCCTCGCGCCTGGATGATGTGGCGCGCTCGCTGCGCGGTTACTTGGGGCGGGTGCAGCCCGACCCGGAACGATTGGCGGAAGTGAACGAGCGGCTGGAAGCCCTCAAACGGCTGGAACGCAAGCACGGCGCGGGGGCGTCGTCGTTGCTCGCGGCGCTGGGCCGGTTGCGCGCCGAGGCGGAGGAACTGCGGGGTCGCGATGTGGCGCGCGACGAATTGGAGGCGGAGAACGCGCTCGCGGCCTCGGCCGCCACGCTCACCAGGAAGCGCCGTGCCGCCTCGGGGGCGTTTGCGCGCAAGGTGCGCGACCTTGCGCGCGGGCTCGCAATGCCCAAGGCGGAGTTCGAAGTGGTGTTTCGTCCGCCGGTGCGGGGAATCGTTCCCGGCGCGGAGGGTTCCGCCGGGTGCGGGGCCCACGGGGCCGAGCGCGTGGAGTTCCTGTTTTCGGCGAACCCGGGGGAAGCCCCCGCGCCACTGGCGGAGATCGCGAGCGGGGGCGAGCTGGCGCGCGTGCTGTTGGCGTTGAGGGCGACGACCGCTGGCGCGGACAAGACCCCCATCCTGGTGTTCGACGAGATCGACGCGGGCATCAGCGGCGAGGCGGCGTTGCGCGTGGGCGAGGCGCTGGTGTCGTTGGCGCGGGGGCACCAGGTGGTGTGCGTCACGCATCAGGCGTCGGTGGCGGCGCGGGCGGACCGGCACCTCGTGGTGCGCAAGCGCGAGCGCGCCGGGCGCACAACGACGCACGTGGAAACCCTGGACAACACGGCGCGCCGCGAGGAGCTGGCGCGGTTGCTGGACGGCAATTCGGGGAGCAAGAGCCGCGAATTGGCGGAGGAGATGCTCGCGGGGGTGGCATGAGGGCTGGCGGGGCGAATCGCCATCAAGGACGGCTCATCTCCCCTCTTGAGCACATGGAGGGGCATGTGGTGACTTCTTTCGGACCCGGCAAAAGCCGGTGCCCGAGAAAAGCGAGGATTTCCATCATGACAACCGCCACCATGACCAACGCGGAACTGCTGCGCCGCCGCGAGCAGGCCATCCCCCGGGGGATGTTCTTCGTCGCGCCCATCTTTGCCGAGCGCGCGGAAAACGCCCGCATCTGGGACGTCGAGGGGAAGGAATACATCGACTTTTGCGGCGGCATCGGCGTGGTGAACGTGGGCCACAACCATCCACGCGTCGTCGAGGCCGTGAAGGCGCAGGCGGAGAAGTTTCTGCACACGGGCTTCAACGTGGTCATGTACGAGGAGTACGTGCGCCTGGCCGAGCGCCTGAATGACCTGGTGCCGATCAAGGGGCCCTGCAAGACGGTGTTCTTCAACAGCGGGGCGGAGGCCGGCGAGAACGCCGTCAAGATCTGCCGCTTCCACACGAAGCGACAGGGCGTCGTCGCCTTTGAGCGCGGCTTCCACGGGCGCACGCTGTTGGGCATGACACTGACCGGCAAGTGCAAGCCGTACTCGGCGGGCTTTGGCCCGTTTGCACCCGAGGTTTATCGACTCCCCTACGAGCCGTTCTTCGCCCTCCCCCGCCACAAGAGCGACGCGGAGGTCGAGGCCGAGTGCAACGCGGCGCTCGACCACTTGTTCGGCTACCATTGCGAGCCGGAGAACATCGCGTGCGTCATGGTGGAGCCGGTGCTGGGCGAGGGGGGATTCCTGCCGCTGCATTCCGTCGCGATGCGCCTGCTGCGCGAACGGTGCGCGGAACACGGCATCCTCTTCGTGAGCGACGAGGTGCAGGCGGGATTCGGGCGCTGCGGATCGTTGTTCGCGTGCCAGCGCTATGGGATCGAGCCGGACATGATCGCGATGGCAAAGTCCCTGGCCGGCGGCCTGGTGCTGAGCGGCGTGACCGCGCGGCGCGAGATCATGGACGCGCCGGGCGTGGGCGGCATCGGAGGCACCTATGGCGGCAACCCGGTGGCGTGCGCGGCGGCCAACGCGGTGTTGGACATCATGCACGACGAGAAGCTGCCCGCGCGGGCCCTGAAGATCGGCGAAAAGACGATGGCGGTGTTGCAGGACCTGGAGAAGACGCACAAGTTCCTCGCCAACGCGCGCGGCCTCGGCGCGATGTGCGCCATCGAGGTGGTGGATCCCAAGTCGGGCAAGCCCGACATGGATCGGGTGGCGAAGTTGGTCGCGGTCGCGCGCGAAAACGGCCTGCTGTTGATGACGGCCAGCGGCAATGTCATCCGCACGCTGATGCCGTTGACGATTCCCGACGCGGACCTGGAGAAGGCGTTTGGAATCCTGCGCCGCGCGGCGGCTTCGATTGCATGACCCTTGGGGGAAACCAACCACGTCATCATTGGGGGGGCAGGATCATGGCGGTTGAGGACTGGAAGGCTTTCTACGAGGCCGCGCTGGGAGCCGCGCGGGCGGGCATGGAGGACGATGCGATCCGCCAGTGGAGGCTCGCCTCGAACCTGCTAAAGGATGAGGGCGCGGGGCGCGACGAGGCACGCCTGATGGTCTGGGGCAAGCTCGCACCCGCCCTTGTGCGCCGCGGACAGTACGAGGAAGCCGGCGACGTGTACGACGCGATCATCGACCTGACCCGGAGCGTGTGGGGGCCGATGAGCCCCGGCCTCGC
>CAYTRP010000149.1:0-1096 GCA_964440195.1 uncultured Candidatus Sumerlaeota bacterium | reverse complement strand
GCCTCGCGCAGGTGCTGATGGACCTGGCGAACCTGCGCATCGCCGAGGGACGCGAGGACGAGATCGAGCCCCTTGTAAGCGAGGCGCTCGGGATCTGGAAGTCGGGCATGGGCCCCAACCACATCGAGGTGGGCCGATGCCTGCGCACGCTGGCCATGGCACAGAAGGAGATCGGCAAGTGCGAGGAGGCGGAGGCCGGGCTGCGCCGCGCCATGGCGATCTTCGAGCGTTACTATGGGCCGAACCATCCCGAGGTGGCGAGATGCCTCAGCGATCTCGCCATGCTGATGCTGATGCAGGAGAACTTCGAGGACGCCGAGCGCATTTTCCTGCGCGAGTTCGAGATCTGGAAGGTTGCAACCCGCGGCAAGCGCCCGGACATCGCCAAGAGCCTGAACGACGTCGCGACGTTCTACCTGGCCAAGGGGCGCATCGACCGCGCGCAGCAGGCCGCCCACCGCGCGATCGCCCTGAGCGTGAAGAGCCTGGGCGCGGACAACCGCGAGCAGGCACGCGGCCACCACACGCTGGCCATGTGCGCGCAAACCCTCGGCGACCTCGCCACGGCGCAGGTCGAACTGGAAAAGGCGCTCGAGATCACGCAGCGCACCTTCGGCGAGGACCACTCAAAGTCCGTGGAGATCTCGACGAACCTCTACCAGTTGGTGCAGCGGCAAAAGCGCGAGAAACCGGACATGCGGGGGGAGAGGCATTGACTGCGATCCCGTGCCAACAACGATTTTCCATCCTGTTCCCCTGTCCTCCTTGTTTCTCCGCGAACCTGTGCTGACTCTCGTTTTTCCGTGGCTTTGGCGGGTGCATCTCGCGGATTCGGTGGCATTTTAGAGAAGGCTGACACTTCAGATATTGGAAACGGATCCATGGGCGCGGCAAACGCTCGCGGGAGTTGTTTGACTGACATATCAAGCCTCCTGAATTCAACGCCCCGTGAGGCGGATTTTTGGGAAGCTGGCCTGACCGTCTCACGGATCTGCGAGACGCACCCGTGAAGGTTTGGACGAAGGATTTGACCTTGCAGTCGACCGGAAATTCAGCCTGCCAGGGTGAAATCCGAATAGCCCGCCAGGGCGACCAT
>CAYTRP010000148.1:0-8064 GCA_964440195.1 uncultured Candidatus Sumerlaeota bacterium | reverse complement strand
CTTCCACGTCATTGATGCGATAGCTGATGGACGTTCTTCTGTCCATCAGCTCCGCCCGCCGCTCTTCGGTGATCGGCGCGTAGTCGGCGAGGATGGCCCCACTGACCCTCCAATCGTCGCCCGGCACTTCGTCCATTGCGGCGATGTGTGCATGCTTATCCGCCCGCGTCACGCGCGGGGCTTGCGGCGAGGTGGTCGTGGTCATTGGGCGTCGGCCTCTCGCTTCTTCGCCCGCGTTGGGTTGCTCATGGTCCAGCCATCCTTTCAGTCTGAGTTGGTGCAACTTCTCCTGTAGATCCCGCACCCGCTGGCGCTGCAAACGCCATTTATACGTACCAACGGGGAGTTGGGAGAGCTTGATCGCCTCCACGTCGTAGGCGTCTTGCAAGGCACGAATGCGGCTGTCGCGGTCTTCTGTGGTCATGTCACTCCTCGCTTTCCGGGTGGGGTGGGTCGGCTTCGTACTCGTCGTGTGTCATGTGAACTTCTGTGTTGCGGATATTGTGTCCACAAATTGAGCAGGTTTCGCCGCCGTCCGGGCTGTCGATTGCGCAGTGGACGTGCTTCTCGCTGACGGGAAGGGCCGCGATGGCTTGCAGGGTTTCGGCGCGGGTCATGGCGTGGGCTTCTTTGCTGCAAGTTTGTTCTTCAACTTCGTGATGACACCGCGAAGTGCGCGGCTGTGATTCTGCTCCAATACCAGTGCCGCATAGAGCCGGTCGCCCCGTTTACGCTGACGCTTGGCCTCGTCTATCAGTTCGATGTGCCTCTGCGCCATCACTTCGGTTGCGTCTGCGATGCGTTGGAGTGCGCCCGTATTGACTTCATCGATACATGGGATATTTTCTCGCAGAGAAAACTCTTCTCTGGATGTGCTTCTGAGGCTCATGGCGTCGCCTCCTTTCCCGCGATCTTCGGCCCGCGCTCGGCTTCCGTCAGTTGGTGCGTGTCGCTCATCGGTCGCCCTCCTTGGGCTGGTACATTGTTAGCCGTCGCCGTCGCCGTCGCCGTAGCCGTAGCCGTCGCCGTCGCCGTCGCCGTCGCCGTAGCCGTAGCCGTCGCCGTAGCCGTCGTCGTAGCCGTAGCCGTCGCCGTAGCCGTAGCCGCTGCCGTTGCCATAGCCGTAGCCGTTGCCGTTGCCGTAGCCGTTGCCGTAGCCGTAGCCGCCGCCGTAGCCATCGCCGTAGCTTCTCACCATCCACCTCCACACTCGTACGCGAATACGAGGTTCCTTCGGAACACAACTACATTGGCGGCAGCTCCCAAGATCGTTTTCTCGGTTGGGCCGAGAACGATTTCGGCAACGTGAGCCGTTGTTCCCCAGCAAATCACGCATCGGGCCCTGTAGATGGTGATTTGCTCCGAGTCTCCCGACAGGTCCACTTCCCCCTGAAACAGGAGACCTCGGTTATCAACACACACCAACATCTTCCGTCTCCCGACCTTGTTGACCGGGGCATACTCAACTCCGTTGACTGTGATGCGTTCCATGCTAGTTCTCCTTCTTGGGGATGGGTGCCTAGATTTATCAATCCTCAACCTCGTATATGATGTCGTCGTCCAGCGCGGAACAGGTTTGCGGCTTGCAGGTAGGTGGGTTGCTCGCTCATAGCTCAATCCCCTTCTCCCGCAGGAAGGCGAGGGCTTGGGCGTGGGTGCAGGCCACTCCATTATCTTCGTAGCCATAGGGCTTTACTTGTCCATCTATATCCAAATACGTTTCCCGGCCAGCCCGAGCCCGAAAAGAATGTTCGCCGAACCATGAGCCAACGCAGTGAAGGAGTCGTTTTTCCAACCGCTCCCGTAACTCCGCCCCAATCTCTTCGGGATCGGGGTTGGCCCTCTCCCACGCGGCGATCTGCTCTTGGGTTATGCGGATCGTGCAGTCCTTATAGGGTTTGTCGCACCATCCGGCGCTATTCGGCCCAAGATAGACAACAGGATTGTTGCGCTCAAACTTCCTGACATCGCAGCCACCATACTCTTTCGCACACCTTCGTGCATACTCCACACGATTGCGAATCGCCGTCTCTTGCTCCGGGGTAAGCGGCGGCTCGATCCCGGCTTCGTGCAGGGCCGCGAGGAGTTCTTCCCGGCTAACGGGAGAGCAAGCGGGGTCTCCGCTAGAACAGACGTTTTTTGACCACACAAACCCGCCATCGGTTACATAGAATGTATCGTGGTGTTTGAAATCAGCGTGGAAGCAGGCGGCGGCAGCAAACACTTCTTGGCCTCGCGCCACAAACGCCTTGATCCGCTTCGCCTTTAAGTCGGCGAGGCGTCGCTCTTCGGCCTTGGCCTTCTGCTCTTCGCGCCACTTCGCGTTGAGTCGCGCGGCCTCGGCTTCGGCGAGGCGTAAAGCCTCCTCGCGGGTGTAGGCATAGAGTGCGCCATACCGGAAATTAGCCGTGTATCCTAGAAGGCGAGGATGCCACACCTGAAAGCTAGGCTTGTCCTCAAGGACAAACCACGGGCCGTCCGCATTGTCGATCTCTTGGGCAACAGGGTCGGACGTTCCCTGCGCCGGTTCCCTCGCCAAAGCCTCTGCCGCTCGGGTCGCCTCGCGGTGCGCGTCAATGGCGGCTTGCAGGCGGCTGCGGGAAACGCGGATAGGATCACGGTGCACAGCAGGGACATAGATGGCCCACACGGTTCCATCCTCGCAAAGCAATAGGTCTTCTACTCCATACCAAAACGACTTGTTTTTCACCCATTCAATTTGTACCGGCAGTGTGACTAACAACCTAATGCGCCGCTCAAGCTCCGCCTTTTCCTCCCGCTCATTGACGATCTGCTCAACCTCGGCGGGGTGGGTCTTCGGGTCCATCATTGTTCTCCAATCAGGTCGGTTTGGATTGCGGGTTCCGGGTCGTGCTTTCCGCTCAACTCGTCGAGCATCACGGCCAGCGTATCCATCATGTCGATGCGCCTTGTCTGGCTGGGTGTGAGCCCCTTCCCGGCGCGTTGGCGTCTGTAAACGGACCGGCGCATATCCGCCTCGACGCGGCATTCCTGGGCAAGTTCGGCGTAGGTGTATTTCATCGCTCTCTCCGGTCGCGGCATTTTTCAGGGCGAGTAAACCGGCACGATCTTCATGTAGGGGGCGTCGGTTTCCTTCGGATTCCTCTCGTTCGCCAGGTCCCACATCCTTGTCCGCTTGATGGCGCGTTGTGCGGACTTGCGATCGGGGAAGATCGTCGGCCCGACCGGCGTTGATTCGTCGAACATTACGAGAGACCCACCTTTTGGCCCCTCATCGATCAGGGCATAGATCCACCACGGTCCGTTTTCGTCCATTTCCCGTATGACCAGATAACCAAGCGCTTTCATGTGCCATGCTCCTCAGTCGTAGTCGCTTCCGCTTCCGCGTTCCTCGCCCATCTCCAACTGCCTCGTGGCCCATTGCCGCACGACGCTCGCCGCGTGTTGAACCCCGCAGGCACAAAGCCCGATCGCGAAGAGAACGCACGCCCACGCCAGCCCGAAAACGACGGCGATGACATCACTTTCGCAGGGGATGCCGCGCTTCACTGTATTCCCACGTAGTTGTCCGGAATGGCCTCGACGGCGATCTCCGCTCCCACGGTGCCGGTGTTGGAATAGATGCGCTCGACGTGCTGAATGGAGATTTGGGCATCGTCCACCCAGAGAATGCCGGTCAGGGCGTCCTCCGTGCTGCGAAGGAGCTTGGTGCTGTCAGGCTTGGTTATTGGGTAGATCGGAGCGCGCTTCTTGAGCTTTCCCGCGTTCTTCTTGCCGGCGCTAAAGTGATCCTTTGGCCTTGGAACCGTGAATTTCACGGTCAGCTTCAGGGCCCCCCTGAGCGGGGACGCTCCAGAAACAGCCATGACCTGTTTGGCGGCGAGGGCGACGACACTTCTCCACGAGGAGTTGCGCATGGCGTCGTCCTTCACCACGATATTTCCGGTAGATCTGGATACGAATGCTTTCTTGGAGCCCCCTGGCTGGGGAGCGCCAGGCACGAAGAAGCTGATTCTGTCGGTCATTCCTTATTCTTCTCCTTCCGCCTTTTGCGCCTTACTTCCGAGTAGTTGCGCTTCATTTCCGAATAGTACGCCTTCATGGCATCCGGCTTCCTGTTCAGCCTTTCCCCGATTTCTTCCCAACTGTGCCCGTCTTTCCGCATGTCTCGCATGATTTCTTTTTCTCGCGGAGTGTACCATTGCCGGGCCGAGCTTTTGGGCTTGGCAAAACTCATCGTCGTTTTCCTGTCGGAATCGGGGGTCAAAAGGGGAGATCGTCAACCGGTGGCTCTTGTTTTGGACTGCTGTAATCCACCAGCACTTCCTCGATTCGCGCGATGGTCTTTTCGAGGAGCGCCATCGCCGCGGCGTGGCGGTTGGGGTCCTTGCCCTTGTGGGAAAGGAAGATGTCCGGGTTCCTCACGCCATTTTTTCCGTCGAAGGAAGAGTAGTATTCGCACCAGTATTCAATGGTGCCCGACGGCTCGCCCTTCGGGGCGTTGGCAGCTTCGACGCAATAATCCAACAGGGATTTCAGGTGCGTGACCCGGGCGGTGTCCTTGTCCACTGATGGACCCCCTGTTGCGGGAGCGGGTGCGGTCCGTGTCGGTGCGGGAACGGGTTGGCTCGCGGGTGGTGCTCCGCGCCGCACTGCCGGTCCCGTGGATTCCCCGAGAATTGCGCGGAACTTCGCGTCGTACTGGGCCGCGAGTTGACCCACCAGTGTCGGATCGGCCGGCTTCAACGTCGAGGATCCAAAGGGGTCGGCGGGATTCGCGTTGGCGCTCCGGATGCTTTTCACGCGCATCCGCGTTTGGTTGTTGTACTCCTCGGATTGGACGAGGATCTGGACGGGCACATGGTCATAGCGCCCCGGCTGCCCAAGCACTCCAAGCTCGCCGTTCCAGTCCAGGGCATCCCGGATTTGCTGGAGACTGATCTCGTTCGGGCTTCCGTCGTTTTTCAGGAGATACAGCCACGCGCGGATGCTGGTGTTCTCGTATTCGACGTTGTACCACTCGGCATCGTTTTCGCCATACCACTCGACAAGGTCGAAGTCGGCCACGAAGGCGATGTTGCCGTTCTTGCCGGGCTCCAGCGTGGTTGCCGCGATGCGGGCTTGGTAAACTCCGGTGCGTGTCGGGAATGCCATGTTCAGACTTCGCCTTTCCTGGCTGCTTCGAGCCATTGCCAAAGTGAGTTGTCGGTTGGTTCCTCAAAAGCGATGGGTTCGCGCAGGGAGCGGGACTTCGCCATGAAGTGTGCCTGTTCCACCGGGAAGATCGTTCGCAGGTTCCCGCCATAGGCCACGCCGTCCTTGCCGACGGTGACGTTGTATTGCAGGTACAGCAGATGGTCGCAGGCCTCCTTCACGAGGAGCCGGATGGAGGTCTTGTCCTGCCCCTGAAGGCGCGGCTCATAGCGCAGATAGTCCTCGCCCGCCGGGTTTGGGACCGTCGTCGTGCAGTCGTGCGCGATCAGGACAACGGTGCGCCCCTCGCGGATGTGGGCGCGGATGTCGCCCATCAGGGTTTGGAAGGTCTCGTAAACGTGGCGGAAACCCTTGCCGTATCCGTAACCCTCGATGGACGTGGCCTTGTTCCCCTTTTCGGTCGGGACTGTTTCCAGTGTGTGCTCGATGGCGAGGGCTTCGGCCCGGGTGATGGAATCGAGTATGATGGTGGAGAACGGCTTCACGGCCGGGCTTTGCATGGCGCCCCGCAGATCCTTCCACGAGTTGATCCCTTCAAGCCGGGCGCAATCGAGGTAGCGGCTTCCGCCTTCCACGTCCAGAATGACGGGGTTCGGCGCGAGAGCGGCCAGCGTGGTCTTCCCGATGCCGCCCGTTCCGTAGAGGCAGATCAGTTCCCCGCGAGACGCGGCGATGCGGCCCTTGGTGATCTCCCAGTGCTTGCCGTTGATGATGTCGGTGGCGGCAATGGGGCCTGGCGCATGATCGGCGGCAGGCGCCGGCCGCGGGACGGGGCGATGGGGGGTGTTGGGCGGCGGTGGTGACGGCCTATGCGGGGGGGCGTTCCTTGGTTCCGTGGCGGGAGGCATGTTCCCGGTCATCCTTTCTTGTAGTAGGTGCGGGTTTGAGTGGATTCGACGCGCGTGGCCTTGTACGCCTCCGGGAATTGTTCCTTGAGGGCGTCGAGGTCTGTTGTCTTTGACGCGACGACCTTCTTCTCGAACGTCCTGCCGTTGGGAAGGTCGGCGATGGCGGCGTTGCCCATGAGGCTCCAGAGTTCCAGCCGCGCGGCGTCCTGTCCTTTTTCGTGGAGGTTCTTGAGTTCCTGGTGAAGCTCGAAGGCTTCGGCGAGGCGCAGGGCGTGGTCGTCGAGGACGACGCGCTGGCCTTCGTTGACCGGGACGGCTTTCAACAGGTGCTCGGGCGGGATCTCCCCGCCTTTTGGCGGAACGCCGGCGAGGATGTGCTCGTGCCAGAACCAGAGGGCCGAATCGACAATGCTTTCGATGGCCGTCTCGTCCCGGGGGATCAGGTAGGGAACGGGCTCCATACTCCAATCCCATCCCAGCACCGCGAACAGATAGCCGTTGGGGGCGCCGGTGACGTGTATGGCTGCCTGAACCTGAATCGCGTACCCCCTGGGTACCCGGTTCGTCTCGCGTTCACCCCACTCGTCGCGGATCTTGAAGTCCGCACAGGACTTGGCTTCCACGGGAGTGCCGGTTTCGTTGACAATGGCGTCGAGGTTGACGGCGATGATGCCCTTGTCGCGGCCCCTGGATACACGGCGTTGGGACGCGGTGAGCGTGTGGGGCGCGAGGTGTTCGCGGGCGCAATCGACGATGTAGCCTTCGATTCGATTGCCTCGCGACTGGGCGGCGGTGGCCTTCGGCTTGGGCAGGAGGGCTGGGGCGATGACGAGATCGGGCCTCTTCTCCCAGAAGACGTCGCCGGCGCTCTTGTACGGCGACAGGCTGCCCAGCGGCAGGCTGTGGGCGTACTCGACAACGGCGGCGAGGTCGGAGCCTCCAAGGTTCTTGCGGCGCAGTTCGCGTTGGAAATCGGTAATCATTGTCTTCTTCCGGCGGGTGGGATGTGACCCCCGGCGGCTCAGGGACGACGGGGGTTGGGTCGTTGGGGAGTACATGGTGGAACCGGTCAAACCATAGGCTCCTCCTTCGCGTTGGAATCGGCTCCCGGCCAACTCAATCAAGCACTTCGGGAAGAATCCGGCCGTTGACCGTTGGGCGAGGCCGCAGGGACCCCAGCATCGCGGCGACAAACCAGGCCAAAGCCAGCAAACAGCCGGCGACGCCAAAACCGAATGTGACAGCCAACACGGAAAACAGGGCGTAGGGGGACAGGTCCATCATGCCAGTTCCTCCGGTCCGATAGTTTCAATCCGCGCGCCCCTCTCGGGGAGCGGTGTCGCGGGGTTGGGTTGGTCCACCGCGCTTGGGGCGATGGGCCGGTTTCTGTTCGCTGTTTGCTTGCGGCAACGGCGGCAGTCCGAGAATCTGGCGCGACGCGCGCTCGACCAGGGCCAGTTGTGGGGTTGCCTGCCGGGTCTCTTCGCCCAGCGCGCGGTCGAGATCCTGGCGGCACACGCGCCCGTGCATTCGCCGGATGGCCTTTTCGGGGTGCGCCTTGTTCCACCGGACGACCCAGAGCCGGAGACTGTTGATGCTGCCGCCGCGTATGTCGGCGGCTTGCTGGAGGGTGAGGTAGGTGGGCATCACTTGGCGAGAACCTCCGCCGGATGCGCCGCCAACCACTCGTCGATCCATTCCAGTGTGATAGCCACAATGGGATGATTCGCGCTTAGCCAAGGATTGATCGCCAGGAACCATTGCTCGGCTGGACGATCCGCGTTTGGCGAAAGATTTGGAATGTTCGTGTGCGCACAACCTCGCGCATTGGCAATGGTGCCGACGAGGCAGCAACACTTGCCCGAATAAGTCGTACCATCCACCCGGGATTCCGCCAAAGCCTGCCGAAGCGCAGGCACCTCGTTCGGTGCACTGCTTAGGACATCAAAGAGATCGTTTTTGATTTCGCGCAGGTCCGCGTCGCGCAGGTTCGCGTCGCGCAGGTCCGCGCCGCGCAGGT